>JAMOAX010000091.1:0-12570 GCA_039908555.1 Magnetococcus sp. DMHC-8 | reverse complement strand
CAAAGGAGCCGCAGCCGCTTTTTGCTGCGGCGTTTTCAACATGCGCCGCAGGCAAGCTGGCGATTCTGGAACGGCTTGTACCTGTCAAATCAGGTTGGTTGCCCCACTAGGAGGCCCGATGTCTGATCCCATTCATGACGAAAAAATTTTGATTCTCGATTACGGCTCCCAGTATACCCAACTGATTGCCCGTCGGGTGCGGGAGGCGCATGTCTACAGCGAGATCCATCCCCACTCCCTGGATGCGGCCGCCATTCGCGCCTTCAATCCCCGGGGGATCATTCTTTCCGGCGGTCACCGTTCCGTCTACGACGCCGATGCCCCTGCGATGAATCCCGCCGTGCTGGCCCTGGGGGTGCCCGTGCTGGGCATCTGCTATGGCATGCATCTGCTGGCCCGCCATTTCGGAGGAGAGGTGATGCCGGGCCGGACCCGGGAATACGGACCGGCCACCATCTGGCACGACGGGCAGCAACCCAATCCGTTCCCCGGGTTTTTCCGGCAGGCCCACATCGCCGGTCTGCAGGAGGATCGACCCTGGCCGACCCGGGTGTGGATGAGCCACGGGGATCATGTCACCCGGTTGCCCAACGCTTTTCGGGCGTTGGCCCACAGCGACAACGGCATCATTGCCGCCATCGGCTCCAAGGACGATGCCCTGCTGGGGGTGCAGTTTCATCCCGAGGTCAATCACACCGATCATGGCGAACTGTTGATCCATGACTTTGTCCACACCCTGTGCGGGTGTCAGGGCCTGTGGACGACCCACGGGGTGATCGAGCGGGAGATCCGGCTGGCCCGGCACAAGGTGGGTCAGGATCATGTCATTCTGGGCCTGTCCGGCGGCGTGGATTCGGCAGTGACGGCGGCCATCCTGCACCAGGCTCTGGGGCCGCAACTGACTTGCATTTTTGTGGACAATGGCCTGCTGCGCCTGCACGAGGGGGATGAGGTGATGGCCACCTTTGCCCGGCACCTGGGGGTCCGGGTGATCCGGGTGGAGGCCGGGGAGCGGTTCCTGGACCGTTTGCGGGGGGTGACCGACCCGGAACAAAAACGCCGCATCATCGGCCATACCTTCATCGATGTGTTCGAGGAGGAGGCCAAAAAGCTGGACGGTGTGCGCTGGCTGGCCCAGGGGACCATCTATCCCGACGTGATCGAGTCGGCAGGGACCAAAACGGGGACGGCCACGACCATCAAGTCCCATCACAACGTGGGCGGCCTGCCGGAAAAGATGGGCCTGGCACTGCTGGAGCCGTTGCGGGAGTTGTTCAAGGATGAGGTGCGGCAGGTGGGTCTGGAGCTGGGTTTGCCGCCCCGCCTGATCCACCGCCATCCGTTTCCCGGTCCGGGTCTGGGGGTACGCATCCTCGGTGAGGTGCGCAAGGAGCTGGCCGACCTGTTGCGCCAGGCCGATGCCATCTACATGGACGAGCTGTACAAGTCCGGCCACTATGACAAGACAGATCAGGCCTTTGCCGTCTTCCTGCCCGTCAAGAGTGTGGGGGTGATGGGGGACGGGCGCAGTTATGACTATGTCATCGCCCTGCGGGCCGTGGAGACCAAGGATTACATGACGGCGGCCTGTTATCCCATGCCCCATGAACTCCTGACCCGCATTGCCGGGCGCATCATCAATGAGGTCAAGGGGATCAACCGGGTCACCTATGACATCACCTCCAAACCGCCGGGCACGATCGAGTGGGAATAATGGCGGGTCCAGGGCAGCGCCCTGGGACTTTGCCGTTGTTGTTGATTTTCAAAGGAGCCGCAGCCGCTTTTTGCTGCAGCGTTTTCAACAAGTGCGTTGCCCATGGTGGTGGAGTCAGGATAGATCCTGTTTCCTGAGAGCCGCTTCTAGAAGCCGAATGTTTCATTATCGGAATGTAGATATGGTTGTGTACTGTGTATAACATAAAACATTATGACGCGCTCAAGCCTGTGCTGCTAACAATAAAATTCTTGCACCATCCTTGCGAGGTGAGGAATCGCGCGCAGATTTCCGTTTCATCGTTGCATAGGTTTGAATATTTTTTAAATTTTTTCTTGACGCTGCCTTCAGTATTGTGGCAGTCTGGCGGTTCAGTTGAATTAAAGACTTCACTGCTCTGGAATGGCCGAGGCTTGCCTATAGAAAATTATCAAACAAAACAGCCAGTTGCGCGCATATTTAGCACGGAACGGAGATGGTCTGACAGATAGTATGTGAGACGGAAGGGGCTTGTCCGCTTTCGAAGGGGTGGTGTTGCTCGTTTGTGGATATGAGCCGACGTCTTAAGCGGGGGACGCAGCTGCGGTTTGCGTGTGCGTTGCGCACATTGTCACGGCCATGGCTCCCGCGTTTTTACTGTGGAAGAGAGTATTATGCCAGTTTTAAGTAAATATCCGCACGCGGTACCTGCTGCGCAGTGGGGTGTTGTTACCGATGCAGTACGAGCCGAACGCCCTGAAAAGGGCGCTCGGCTTTTTTTGTGGCCGTTGCTTCCGTTAACCTTTAGCCAAGCGTCATGAGAGGAGCATGAGCCATGTCTAAAAAAAAAACAGATCTGTCATCACCTGCGACCAGTGACCTCCAGAAAGGTACTCCCTCTGCATCATCATCAATTGAGATTCAGGCTATTCTATCAAAACTGTCGAAATTAGACGCTCTCCCTGCCACGGTAGATGTTCTCGGGAAAAGTGTGAAAAATCTCAGAAAAGAGATCCAGGTTCTCAGTAAAGAGTTCCAGGATTTCAAAAACCAAACAACAAACGCTCTGAATGACATAAGACAGGAACGTGATCAAGATCGTACCTATCAGGACATGCGCTTTAAACACTTGCGTGAGGAGCTTCACGACGTCATGCAAATGCAAAGCGGTTCAGGGCGTGAACTCTCTGCTGGCAAGAGATCGGTCCGCCCTTTGCGCCGCACACCACCCTCAGGCATGGCCTCCCCTGGAATCCAGGATTGGCGTTTGCTTATCTACGAAGACTGAACGCCCGAATAGTATACGTTCGTGAGTGACATGTCAAGGATTGACGACGTGGCAGGCGGGTTTGCTGAATGGGCCACAGGCGACATGCTTGCGTGGCCGCTTGCTAATGGCAGGTTGACCGCCTGCTCCGGTAGCAGACCGGTGTTGCCCAACGCATAAATGAATCAATTTGCTGGTTTGTCAACGGTGGCCTCGCAGAGTGCCTGCCCGTTGGGTGCTGCCGTGGTTGCTTGTGTAAACTGTGTGGATGACGACATGAAAAATAACAATAATATCAACGACCAAGCCCCAAACGATTGGCGAATTTATTTTGTTTTGTTCGTTGATCTGCTGGAGAAATTGGACATTCTTTTGCTCGAGTTGCGTCATATACAGTCGACCTGTATTTATTATTTGCGGTGTGGCGAGCTGTACCGTGCCCTGCTGCATCGGGAGGAGGCCATATTCGGACGTGAGCAGCCATCAGACCACAATGGCACAACGGACAAACCTCTCTCAAACTATTTGCATCAAGCATTGTATTCATCAAAAAATCATTTGGAAACAGCGCACAAATTATCCGTGTTGCTGGTGAGTCCCTTTCCCGGTGAATGGAACGCGATCGCCGAAGAGTTGGGAATTGAGCAAGGTGATGATGAATATGAACTGTTCAAACCAGAACCTGATCTTGTGGATAAGATTAAACAATTTCAGGACAGCGAATCCTGGACAGGTCCGCAAAAAGAGATGTTTCAGGCTCTGCGAACCGCTCAGGCATTGAAACGTCTCATTGTTGCGGATCGTCTGTATGCCTATCTGGAGGGACGCGATGCCCTTGGGCTGGATTGCGATACGACTGCATTTCGTCATCAATTGTATCGGGTAGGCCCACGATTTTTTCTGCTGCGCATGGGCCTGCTGGCCAGAAGCAGGCATTATCTGGAAATTATTGAAGATTTGCAGCAACGGCTTGCCCAGAATTTTGAGTCTTTTCCCCCGGAGGAACCCCGCCCCAGGGTTCACCGCCGCCGTGAACAGGGGGCTTATACAGCGTACATGTTCAAATGGATTCAGGATTTAAGGTTGGACCTGAATCATCTTTTGGCCTATCTGAATTGCACTGGTGCGGATCCGGCACCCCCGCTTCCCCCGCCTCTGGTTCACCAGCGATGGGGACATGTACCGACAGCAAAAAGTCGGAACATACAAATGGATCATCTGATGACAAACGCTTTGACGAATGCGGCAAACAAGGATCAATCGCAGGCACGCCCCACTCCTCAATATGCGAAAACGAGGATTGAGTTTGTCGAAAGCGGCTTTTGGTTGCTGGACAAGGCACAAAATTTTACCATCAATCTGCATGAACTGGGGCATCATGCCATCAATCAGCACTTCTCAGAACCCCTCACCAGAAAGAGGTTGCAGAAATTTCCTGGAGAGAAAATCGGTCCGTTTACCGAGTTGCTGGTGGCAATTAACTCGTCCTTGAGTGGGTTTGTTAATTTTTACATGGAGGGGGCTGACGACGAACTGCGCCTTCTGCATTTGGAACAGATGGTCAATACCGATGAAATTGCCGCAGACTTGCTGGCCGCCACTCTGCACGGACCGGCCTATGCCTTTGGATGGATCGAAGAGGTCATGGGCTCTTACATGGATATCGCTTTGCGGACAGACAACAATCTCGAACATCACGCATCCATCTCTCTTGAATTGCTGGATAAACCGATCATGTCTCGATTGCGTGACTATCGGGATTGGTATATCCGGGGCAGATTGCTGGTGGCTTGGCTGGAGCAGTTGCGTTCACCTGAGATCAATGCACAGATCGCCTGCTGGCACCCAGATACCAAACCATTGGATCTGGATGAAAAAGAGGAGCCGATAGAATATCGGCTGATTCGCGGAATCGAGGCTGTTTTGTATCAATTGAATGAGAGCATCGATTATCATATTATTAAAGATGAAGATCGCAAAGTTGAATTCTGGACAAACCTGGGAGATGCCTTGGTTAAAAAATTATCCAAGAGCGATGCCATTAAAATGGCCATAAAATGGCGAAAAGAGATGCGGGAGGATCGCTTCAAAAATTTGGCAGATAAAAACGCCAATCAACAATTTCCTTCGCACAGCCAGCCATTGCCTGCAAAACAGCGCAACTTTCTGGTAAAAATATTTGCCAACCTGCATCGAGAAAGATATGGGACATTGCAGGAAAGGAATTTTCAGGCAGGTAATGTGCAAAATTCAAATGCCCACGAACAGTTGGAACTGTCGTTGCTGCAACTGTACGGTCTGCGGCACAAATTGACCGATCCGGAAAACTGGCAGGCAGAGCAGACAAGCGAAGATTGCAGAACACTTTATGAAACAGTCATAGATATTCCCTGGCAGTCGGCGATCCTCAGTGCCCAGGATTTTTTCCAGCTTCCGCACCGCCGTCCTGTCTGTCCTGGCGGCAGCAAGAGGAGTAATGAATCTGCTGGCGGCCACGACGACAATGGCATGGTTGGATGTTGGGATCCCTATGACATGTTGAATAACAACTATGCACAAGGACGTCGTTTGTACGCCCTGGCCGTGGAAATGCGGCTGCAACAGGTGCAATCACCGGCTCTGCGAGCCGGCGCTTTCCTGGAGCATTTGTCGGGACCAGATTTTGCGGGCTGCAATTTTTCTTCTCAGACACAAAAAAATTTGCAGAGCAGGCGTGACAGACTTGACCAGCTTTTCAAAAGGGAACAGCAATATAAGCGGGAAATGTCTGACATTGCCCCGATTGTGGATCGCAACCAGCACCAGGACAAGCTTGAACAGGCCATTGCCGATCTTGTCGCAAGCCTGCCCACAGGCAACGATGGAGATCGGTATTTGGAAGAAATTTTCTTTGGCAAAAACAGTGAATCACCCTTTGCCAAAGCATCGTCGATTCGACTGTATCTGCAAAGCAGCCGATGGAACGAAAAATATCAACAGGAAAAAGATCAGACAGGACCTGGATTCTTCTGCATTGATCGTTTCAATGTTGGCAGTGATGAATATCCTGAAATCAGTTTTCACATGGTCTTTCGTGCGGCCGATGCCAACAATCTGACCCTCATGCCTGATCAGAACTTCCGTTATGCGACATCCTCTTTTGATCTGGCTCGTCAGAACATGCATGGGTTGAAAACGCGCGAACACCAGGAAGGGCTAGTTGACAAATGCTCGGAACTCTCCATTCCTTCCCTGGGACGTTACAACACCTTCGTGATGCGGTTGGATGAAAAACCTCTCTGCAGATGCCATCTGCCACACTGGCCGTCATCCCCGCCCTTTTTTACCAGACGAGAGGTGTGGATTTCCACCTTTCTTGATGGACAATTGCAGGGAAAGACAGCATCCAATCATGACATGCACACTTCGATGCCTTTAGCATTTATCTATGTCCGGATTCACCATCATCAGGAAAGATTGGACTTCCTGCAATGGATCAATGAGGCCGTCAGCTATGCCGGTAAATTTGTGGCAAACCGAATCAAAATATTTCTGACGGATGGTTGGGCCGATCTGGTCATTCTGCTCACCAAGGGTTTTGTGCAGGCTCCAAATGAGCCGAACAACGAGTTGGAGGAAATTTACCAACTGCGCAACCATTTGTATGATCATTTCATGGTTTCACACACGGAGTTGATTCCTACGCCCTGGTGCCTTGAGATGGCCGCCATGAGGCCTGAGCGGTTTTCACTGACCTTGAACTTTCGTTTGAACAATCGCCCCAGAACCAGATTTCATTTTTCCAGTGATGTTGTTGAAAAAATGAAAAAAAGGATGGATGAATTAAAAATACAAAACCATTCCCCCTCTCAAAACGGGGAGTCACAAAGAATATCAGATGTTTTATCGTCCATGCAAAAAGGTATTTTTTCATACAGTCAAGGCTACCTGGATATGTCCATATTTTATGAAACAATTCCCTATGCGTTAAAATTTGCAGATTTATGCCGGGTATTTGACGAGGATGCGGAGCTGCAACACTGTATCGATAAAATGGAAATACAGCTTGGCCACAAGATTGTTTGAGTTCGAATGGCGCCAGCCAAATTCAGAATGGGAGGGAGTGTCATGACTGCCGACTTGCGCAGGCCACCGGAGATGGTTGTTTCAGCCGACAACCCATGGGGAACCAACGAGATGGGCAGAAAGGAGATCGGCCTGCGATTGACTAACTGGCTGCGCAGTACAGGAAACAACCCCTTCGTGTTTTCCATCAATGGCGCCTTTGGTTCCGGCAAGTCCACATTTGTCAATATGTGGCGCGCCGACTTGCAGCGCAAAAAATATGACAGAGCCGGGCAGCTGAGTCCTGTTGATGAAGCAGACAAGAACACGACCAGGCATCTTACTGTTTATTTCAATGCCTGGGAAAATGATCATGCAGAAGATCCTTTGCTGGCCATCATCTCCGAAATAAAATCACGGATGGATGAATTCTACTCGGATTACAGACCATACCAGGATCAGATGGACCAACTTCAGGAGCAGGCATGGAAAATTGGTCGTCAAGTTGTGCCGGCAATCGTTCGCACTGTTATGCGATCTGTTCTGGGCAATGAGTGGTCCGGGATGAAGTTTGACAAGGAGGATATTGCCGACTGGAGCAAGGTGGCAGGTGAAATGGCCAAAGAGTATCTGGAGAAAAAAAAGGCCATGGAAAAATTCAAAACCCAGCTGCAAAATTTTGCCCGGGACATTACTGCGTCAGGCAGCAAACAGACAGCTTTGCCTGCCGGGCATGCACCGACCCCTGCCAGCTTTGATGCGCCCATTGTCATTTTTATCGATGAACTGGACCGTTGCCGGCCCGATTTTGCGGTGCGCACCCTGGAAAGAATCAAACATCTGTTTGCCGTTGAGGGTGTGGTATTTGTCCTCTCGCAAAATCGCGAACAGTTGGCCGCAGCCGTCAAGTCGATGTATGGGCAGGAGATGGATGCGGAAGGTTATCTGCGCCGGTTCATTGATCTGGAATTCAATATGCCGGCACCGTCACTGGAGAAATATTGTAACCATCTCTGGGAACATTTCGGTATGCAGCAGTTGACCGATGCAAATCCATCGCGTGCTTTGCTCAAGATCTTTACCCGCATGGCTGACAGTTTTCAGTTTGATTTGCGCAGGACCGGCCAATGTTTTACGGAATTGCGTATCATATTGTCGCAACGACCTGACGAGGTAACACATGTTTTGATTGGCTTTTTGCTGGCTTTGAAATGGGGCAGGCCTGCCCTGTACCGCAATTTGGTTGCCGGCAATCTTGATGTTCTGGAGTTGGTCAATAAACTGTGTGCGGATATCGGCAGTTTGCATCCCTTTTTTCAAACCCACATTGGTACAAACATGCTGGCGTGTTTGATATACAGTCAAACAAATATTCCCGACTGGTCCGTCATTAATGTCAATCTGAATTTGGCGAAATATGACACGGACTATGCTGGCAGCATAAAGGCAGCTTGCCAAGCAGTCGCACACCTAGTGGACCGAGGTCAACTGCAAACAACTGCCAAAATGCTTGAATTTTCTGAGAGGTTTTCATGAGTTGTATCCGTGGTTGGCTTTTTTAAAACAACCGCCTCCATCCCGTCCTGGCCGGCGGAGTGCATGTGGATGGTTGCCACTCCGGGACGGGTTCGGGTGGGATGCGGGAGAGGACCCACCAGGGCAGTATGCCCCCCTGGCCGCCGCAGCCGCACCCCGCCCGACGGGGGTGGAATACCTTGATGATCCAGGGATCGTCCTGACTCTGCACATACACCAGGGTGCTCCAGACCCCCCGTTCCTCGGTCAGGATTTCTTGCAACAGACCGAGCAGATGCCGGCTGGCGGTTCCACCGTCGACGGGTTCGGCAGGGGGCTTTTCCAGGGGTTCCAGCAGATACCAGCCATCCATCCCCGCCACGGTTTCCGCCAACCGTCTGGCATCCTCCTGACGGATCATGCCGTTGAACCGGCCGGCCAATCGTTCGGCAAAAGAGGGGGTGGTGAAGAGTCGAGTCATGCCGGGGCCATGATCAACTCGCGCGCCGCCCCCGTCTGGGTGTTGGTGACGACCAGTTTACCGTGATCCTGTTGCATCAATTGCTCATTGGCGTTCAGCAACTCGATACCGCACACCTTGCCGTCCGAAGACAGGTCAATGCTGAGTTCATCACTGATACGAATGGTTTCCAGCTCTGTCGTCTTTTCCCGGATGCGAAGGTAGGCGACGTTATAACGGGGATCATAGGTCAGGCGCATGATCTCTTCCTTCTCGATTAATAAAATTTGACGATAACCGTTACCACCACTCAATCCCCCCCTTCCGCCACAGCGAAGAGTTCAACCTGCTTGTTTGCATACCATTTCCCGCGCCATTCGGCATGGAACGGAAAATTCCGGCGGAATCCCTGACGGTTCAGTTTGGCCGGGAATGGTTCCCCATGCTCAATGGCGGAGACGACCTCTTCTTCGGATGCCCCCGTTCCGCGATGCGTTCCCGGGCATGAGGGTGTATGATGACGGTCAAAACATCGCCTCCACATGACTGTCGCTGGCCGCGACCCCGTATGATCCGGCGCATTTGGCAAACAGGATCTTTCTCATGTGCATCGGGACGACTCATGACGGTTATGGGTTTTCTCCAGGGCGGCTTTCCCCTATCATCAACAGGTGAACCCACCCTGTCCACTATGACGGATCAACCGGGCGGTTGTCCACCCATTGCCCGCAAAGGAGACGATACCTGATGGCCGTTGCCCACGCCCCCTTTCCCGACATTCCCCCGGTCCGCGGGTTTCGTCTGGCGACCACCGCCTGTGGTCTCAAGCAGGCCGGGAGCCCGGATCTGCTGCTGGTGGCGATGGACCCGCCTGCCCAGGTGGCCGGGGTGTTTACCCGCAATCAGGTGGTGGCCGCCCCGGTGACCCTCTGCCGCCAACATCTGACCCGGCCCGCCGCCACCGCCCGGGCCCTGCTGGTCAACGCGGGCAATGCCAACGCCGCCAACGGGGCGCAAGGGCTGCGGGATGCCCTGACCCTCGCGCAGCGGGTGGCCGATACCCTGGACATCGGGGCCGAGACGGTCTTTGCCGCCTCGACCGGGGTGATCGGCGTGCCCCTGCCCCTGGACGCGCCCCTGCAGGCCATTCCCGACCTGGCCGCCCGCCTGCAACCGGGCGCATGGGCCGCTGCCGCCCAGGCCATCATGACCACCGACACCTTCGCCAAGGGGGGATACCGCCGGTTTGACCAGACCGGTCATCCCGCCCTGCTGGCCGGCATCACCAAGGGAGCAGGGATGATCCATCCCGACATGGCCACCATGCTGGCCTTCCTGTTCACCGATGCCGCCGTCGCCCCGGCCACCCTGCAGACCCTGCTGCAACGGGCGGTGGCAGAGAGTTTCAACAGCATCACGGTCGACGGGGATACCTCCACCAATGACACGGTCCTGCTGTTTGCCTCCGGATTGTGCGGCGCACCCCCACTGAACGATCCCGATGCCCCCGCCGCGGCCCCCCTGGCCGAGGCACTGCGCGACCTGTGCCAGAGCCTGGCCCAGGCCATCGTCCGGGACGGGGAGGGGGCCAGCAAATTTATCCAGATCCGCGTGGAAGGGGCACGCACCCGGGAGGAGGCCAGACAGGTGGCCATGGCCGTGGCCAACAGTCCGCTGGTCAAAACGGCCTGCGCCGGCAGCGATCCCAATTGGGGACGCATTCTCGCCGCCGTCGGTTATGCCGGCGTGCCCATCGAACCGGAACGCCTCTCTCTCTTTCTGGGGGATCTGGCCGTGGTGGAACAGGGCGGACGGCTCCCCGCCTACCGCAAGGAACAGGGGGTCGCCGTGATGCAACAGGAGGAGATCACCCTGCGCATCGGTCTGGGCGTGGGCCAAGCCACCCACACCGTCTGGACCTGCGACCTGACCCACGACTATATCACCATCAACGCCGAGTATCATACATGAGGCCGACCGACCCGGCTCCCGCTGCCACCGGCCTGCCCTGGTCCGCCATCCATACCGTGCTGCTGGACATGGATGGCACCCTGCTGGATCTCCACTTCGACAACACCTTTTTCCGGGAGACCGTGCCCCGGGCCCTGGCACGGCAACGCCGGATCACCCTGCCCGAGGCCCAGCACTTTTTGCACGAAACCTATCGGGCGGTGGAAGGCACCCTGGCATGGTACGACCTGGACTACTGGTCCCGGGTGCTGGAGATGGATATTCCCCTGCTCAAAGAGGAGGTGGCCCACCTGATTCGGGTCCATCCCCATACCCTGGATTTTTTGCAGGCCCTGCAAACCATGGGCAAACCCACCCATCTGGTGACCAATGCCCACGCCCACTCCCTGGCACTCAAACTGCGCCGTACCCCCATCGGTTCCTGTTTTGCCTCGGTCATCTCCAGCCATGACCTGGGTCATCCCAAAGAGGACCCGGCCTTCTGGCCGCTGCTGGCCGGGCGGCTCGGCTTTGACAACGCCTCCACCCTGCTGGTGGACGATTCCGAAGCGGTCCTGCGGGCAGCACAGGGATTCGGCCTGGGTTTTTTGCGTCACATCGCCGCCCCCAGTTCGACCCAACCCCCCCGCCTTTCCGAACAGTTTCCCTCCGTGCTGGACCTCGCCGCCCTGCTGCCCGGGGCGCGGCAATAGTTTAATTTTGTTATATACCTAAAGTTGGAGATTTTTTTTTTTTCTTGATGGTCCGTGTTGACGGGGCGTGGCAAGGCGCGTAGAATGCGAGACGTTCCGGGGTCTTGTCATGTACGGTGCGGTTGGCACAGGGTTTGCGGTGCGACTGACCCGGGGATGATCCGATAGGGCACTTTTCGTTACTTTCAGCACGGGGAGAATGGACAATGGCAGCACCGACAGTCGCGGGAGCCGCGACCAAGACTGGAGCGATGGGTCAGGAGATCATTCTGCGGGAGGCCGAGTGGACATTGCCCAAGGCGGCCAAGGCGGCCAAGGCGGCCAAGGGAGTGGCGGCCAAGGGGGTCGCTGCCAAGGGTGTGGCCGTCAAGGGGACGGCGGCCAAGGGGGCCGTTGTCCAGGCAGCAGCCATGCAGCAGGTGGTGCAGGCCAAGGTGGGGACCATTCCCCCGGGGCTGGAGTGGGAGTTGCCCGAAGCGGCCAAGGCCGGCGCCGTCAAGGGGGCTGCAGGCAAAGGGGCGGTCGCCAAGGGCGCCGTCAAGGGAACGGGTGTCGCCCTGCAGGGGGGGGGCGGCCAACGGTGCCACGGTCGCCGCTGCCACGACCCCGGCCAACACCCTGGCAACCTCGACCGGGGTGGCCGCCGCGGCCAAGTCGGGGGGTGGCACCATCTGGAGCGGCACCGGCATGAAATTGGGCTGGGGACTGGGCCTGGGCTCCTGGGGACCGGTGGTGCTCCTGGGCGTGGTCGCCGCCGCCGGGGTGGGCATCTACGGTTATCTGAAAAACCGGGCCGCCGGCAGCGAACTGGAAGAGGCCACCTCTTGAGGGAAAGCCTGGATCGTCGTTTCGGGCCTTGATCATGGTTGCGTCCGGCAGAGTGTTCCGTTCTGCCGGCTTGCCTGCGGCGCATGTTGAATAAAGCCGC
>JAMOAX010000261.1:0-2446 GCA_039908555.1 Magnetococcus sp. DMHC-8 | reverse complement strand
TGACATACTATTTTATATTTTTTGCCATTATTGAAACGGTCATCGCCAGTGCTCTGCATATCAAAGGCAAGCGACCTTTGGCTGCCCGCCTCGATGCGGTGGCCATTGTGGTCTATCCCGTGCTGATGATCGGTACGGCCGTTGTGTTGTTCAATTGACAGGATAAAGCGATCATTTCGAGGCAACACGCCATGTTCAAGAAACTGCAACTGACTTTTCATCTGTTTACCCTGTACGGTTTGCTGGGTGTTTTTTTGCTGGTGCAGGGCATCTATTGTCTGTTTATTATCGACAGTTATGACGAAACAATCCGTGCCGTGGATCGGGAACAGTTTCCTCTTTCCCGGGTTGTGACGGAGATCACCCGCCATCAATTGGATCAGACGTTGCGTTTCAACGAAGTGTTGTTTTTTGCCCGGGTGGGTGATCGGGAAAAATTTGAGGTAAGCAATGAAAAATTTGTACAGGCCGGCAAGCGGTTCGGGGATGAAATTCTGGAGGGGAGAAATATTGCCCAAAAGGGCATGGAGATGGCCCGTTCTGAGGCCAGGTTGAAGGAGATTGATGCCATCAAGACCCTCCTGAAGGGGATTGAAAAGTCCCACAGTGATTATGAACATCTGGGCGCCCTGCTGATTCGTGGTATTTATCAATATGATTTCCTGTCGAAAAGCGACAATGTCCTGTCCGAAGGTCAGGTGGCGGCCGAGGAGGAGGCCAACAAGCACATGGCCTTTTTGAAGACCAATCTGTCCGCCCTGGAGGACGAAACCCGTCGTCTGGAAGGGGGGCTCAAGGATGTGATGGAGCGGGTCAAACAACTGCCGCAATTCCTGGCCATTGACTCGGGACGGCAACGTGATCAGGCCCTGCGCCTGGTCCTGCCCTGGACGCTGTTCGCCCTGGCCGGTGGGGTGCTGCTGGTATTGTTTATTGCCCGGATTCAACAGGATCGGGAACAGGATCGGAACAGAGTGACGGGCCAGGCGTTGCACCTGCTGACCGATGCCCTGGGTCGATTGCAGCAGGCTTTCCAGGAGTGGGGAATGCCTGGTCAGCAATTGGAGCAGTTGTTGGCCGGGCAACAGGGTGCATGTGGTCAGGCTGTGATCCTGATGCAGCAGTTGATTGGCCTGTCGGACACTGTGCTGCTCCTGGTTGAACAATTGCACACCATGACCGGTGAAGAGCAACAGGCCCTGAAACAGGCCGGGCAATTGATCCAGCAATTGAACAAGGGAGCGGAACTGTTGCTGGAGATCGAGACGGAAACCGGTCGGACCATTCGCCAGCTTCGGGATACCACCCGGCAGATCAACCTGCTGGCCACCAACGCCAGTGCCGAGGCTTTTCGTTCGGACGCGACCCGCTCTTTTGCGGTGTTTACGGAAGAGATCAAGGAGTTGGCCCGCGCCAATGTTGTGGCGGCCGAAGCCGTTGCCAATCGGACGGATGATGCCATCAAACATATCCGGACAGACCAGTTGCATGTCAGCCAAACCCACCGGCGTTTTGCCAGTGTCACGGAGTTGGCCGGCAGGGAGGTGGCACTGGGTGGCAGAATGGCCGACCTGCTTCGCCAACAGCCTGCCCTGCTGCGTGTGGTGCAGGAGGCAGTGGTCGGGGCACACGCCGCCCTGCAGGCCAGCGGTCCGCTGGTGGAACAGACCCGATCAGCATGGCAATCGGCCCAGGCACGCCTCGACAGTGCCCAGGAGGCGGCGGGAGGATGGCCAAAGCCGGGATGAGCTTGGCCTGTCAAATCAGCTCGGTTGAGCCACTATATCCTGTTTTCCATCAACTGTTTCATCAACTGCATGCGCCACTCGTGAAAGCCGCCGTAGCCGTGGGCTTGCAACTGTGCCGTAAACCGGTGCCTGCCATCGAACAGGGTGTTGTAAGGTACCAGCCGTGTCTGGGCGGTCTCTGCCAGGCGACTGGCATCCCCGGGTTCTTCGCCCCGATCCAGGTTTTCGTGGCTGCCGGACTCCGTGTTGCTGTTGGCTTCTTCCCAGCCTGGTTCCAGATCGACGCGCTGCGCCCTGGCATCGGCATTCTCTGCGGCTTCCCGGGTTTCCGGGCTGCTGTCCTCCGCCACCCGTTTGCGCGGAGAGACGCGTTCTTCCTCCTGATCCAGCAGTCCCGCACCCGATCCGCCCAGCCCGTGGCTGTCAGTATTGTCACCAAACCCTTCCACCGGGGGAGCCGTTCCGGCGGCTGCCCCGCCGCCAAATCCCTCCACTTTTGGTGGCGGGCCGCTGCCGGCCGCCGCCAGGCCTTCCGGTGGTTTGACGACGGCGGCCACGCCGGCGAACCCTTCCGATGCCAGGGCATTGGTTTGGGCAGCACGGTCGGCAAACCCGTCTACGGCCACGGGTGGTTTGGCGCCGGGCATCGGTCGGTCGTCACGGTTGGAGGTCGTGCTGCCGGCGGAGACCCTTTTCTC
>JAMOAX010000090.1:0-12708 GCA_039908555.1 Magnetococcus sp. DMHC-8 | reverse complement strand
TGTTCGGCGGGCCGCACCGTGTCAACCGGGCCGGGGTGGCGCGCACCTTTCAGAACATCCGCCTGTTCAGCGAATTGACCGTGATGGAAAACCTGTTGGTGGCGCAACATGCCCGGGTGGA
The DNA here is from genome assembly GCA_039908555.1 of Magnetococcus sp. DMHC-8. Lineage (GTDB taxonomy): Bacteria > Pseudomonadota > Magnetococcia > Magnetococcales > Magnetaquicoccaceae > Magnetaquicoccus. The sequence goes on along the minus strand of JAMOAX010000090.1, from coordinate 12,587 downwards.
TACCGGGCTGGTGGCGGGTTTGCTGCAGACCGCCCGTTTTCGGCGCCAGGAGCGGGAGGCCGTGGCACGGGCGGTCGACTGGTTGCAATTTTTCGACCTGGGCGGCGAGGCCAACCGCCTGGCCGGCGAGTTGCCCTATGGCCATCAGCGGCGCCTGGAGATGGCCCGTGCCCTGTGCACCGAACCGCTGTTGCTTTGCCTTGATGAACCGGCTGCCGGGCTCAATCCCAACGAGACCCGGGAACTCAGCCGGCTCATTCTGGCCCTGCGGGAGCGGTTTGGCATCACCGTGCTGCTCATCGAGCATGACATGGGCATGGTGATGGAGATATCCGATCACCTGGTGGTGCTGGACCACGGGGAGGTGATCGCCCAGGGAAGGCCGGCGGAGATCCAGCAGGATGCCCGGGTGCTGGCCGCCTATCTGGGCACAGGTGTACCGGAGGAGGAGGGGGCATGAACGTGCCGCATGTGTCTCCTGCCTCCAATCCGGAGCCGCTGTTGGCTGTCCGGGAGGTGGATGCCGGCTATGGACCGATCCAGGCCCTGCGGGCCGTGTCGCTGGATGTGCATGCCGGTGAGATCGTTGCCCTGATCGGTGCCAACGGGGCGGGCAAGTCGTCGTTGCTGATGACCATCTGCGGCAATCCTCCCGCCCGGCGGGGCAGTGTTGTGTTTGCCGGACGGGAGATTACCGGTCTGCCAACCCACCAGATTGTCCGGCTGGGTATTGCCCACGTTCCCGAGGGTCGGCGGGTGTTTGCCCGGATGACGGTGGCGGAAAACCTGGCCATGGGGACGATGGCGGCACCCCTGGCGGCGCTTGGCGGGCGTGGGTGCGTGGGCGGTGACCCGTCTGTCGTGGTGCTGGAGCGGGTCTACCATCTGTTTCCCCGTCTGCGGGAGCGGGCCCGGCAGCGGGCGGGGACCCTTTCCGGCGGGGAGCAACAGATGCTGGCCATTGGCCGTGCCTTGATGGCCCAGCCGCGTCTGTTGCTGCTGGATGAACCCAGCCTGGGTTTGGCGCCCCAGATCATGAGCCGCATCTTTGCCACCTTGCGGGCCATCGCCCGGGAGGGGACCACCATTTTTTTGGTGGAACAAAATGCCAATCAGGCACTACAGTTGGCGGATCGTGGCTATGTCCTGGTCAACGGCTGCATCACGTTGACGGGGAGAGGTGACGAGCTGCTGGCCAGTCCGGCCATTCGCCAGGCCTATCTGGGCGGTCATTGAGCCGAGCAAAATGCTTTTGAAAAACAGGAATGATATGGCACACTGCAGCCGTTCTCCGTTGGATCGCCTGGGGCTGGAGATCGCCACCCTGCTGGGGGCAGGACGTCTGCCCAGGGCGCCCGGCACCTGGGGCAGTGTGGCGACCCTGCCGCTCTGCTGGTGGGTGCAACAGGCCGGGCTCGTGGTGCATCTGGCCGTGTTGATGGTGGTGGTGCTGAGCGGTCTGTGGGCGACGGCGGTGGCCTGCCGGGTGTATGCCCGGCGGGACCCCCCCCAGGTGGTGGTGGATGAGGCGGCCGGCATGTTGGTGACGACCCTGCTCGCCCCGGCAGGGTGGCCGTGGTTGTTGGCCGGTTTGGCAGCGTTTCGTCTGTTTGACATCTGGAAGCCCTGGCCGGTGAGCTGGCTGGACCGGGAGTTGTCTTCTCCCTGGGGGGTGATGGCCGATGATGTGGCCGCAGGTCTGTATGCCGGATGGGTATTGTTGATTCTTGCCAGGATGATTTTGCCATGAAATGTCTGTTGATCATGCCGCGCTGGAGCGAGCAGGAGTCGTTGTTTCCGCCTTCCGGACGGCCCTACCTCGATTTGCAACTGGAGTGCCTGGGGTTTGCGGAGATGGGATTTTCCGAGCTGGAGCCCGATGCGCCGTTTGATCCCACCCGTGTTGCCGAGGAGTACCAATTGATTTTGATTCAAGGCTCGGGAGAGCCGGGCAACCGTCTGCGCCGTTCCCTGTTGTCCAATCTGGGGCTGTCCCTGGGGCTGGATCATGACGAGTCCGACCGGTTGCGGGTGATGGGGGCGCGGCCATTGTATGATCCGGCGGGCAACCCGGCCGGCTTTGCCATCAAGCGGCGGGGGCGCATGGTGGTCTATTGCGAAAAGAGCATCTGGAGTTTGCGCCGTGAGTTGGTGTCGGCTGTGCGTGAATTTCTGGAAGAGGGGGGGCGTGATACGCAGGGGGCGCCGCGGCGTGGTCGTTATCGCTCCTGCTGGATGGTGGAGGGGGTGGTGCCGGTGCCGACGGCCGCTGTGGAAGACCAGGAGTTGGCACTTTGTCAACTGCGTCTGCTTTCCAACGGTGATACGGCGGTCTTGATTCCGGCGCATGTGGGGGCGGAGTTCAAGGGGCGTTTGCAGGCGCGATTGGGTGATCGGCTCTATTCCAAGACGCCGCGTCCGTTGGAGGTACTGGTGGGCAAGCAACTGCGCGAGGCGGGTGTGATGGTGGCAGTGGCGGAGTCCTGCACGGGCGGCCTGATCACGGCCCGCCTGTCGGCAGTGCCGGGCAGTTCCGCCTACCTGGCGGTGGGATATGTCACGTATGGCAACCCGGCCAAGACCCAGTCCCTGGACGTCAACGCCGTGCTGATCGAGCGGTGTGGTGCCATCAGCCCGGAGGTGGCGCTGGCCATGGCCCGTGGCGCACTGCGCAACAGCCACGCCGACCTGGCGGTGGCGGCCACGGGCATTGCCGGTCCGGGTGGCGGCAGCGAGGAGAAGCCGGTGGGCACGGTCCACCTGGCGGCCGTGGCCAGCCGTGGTGATGTGTTGGAGCACCGTGCCCTGTATCCGGGCAGCCGGGACCGGGTTCGTTATCAGACGAGCCAGACAGCGTTGCACATGTTGCGGCGTTTGCTGAGGCGGCAACAGGGGTGAATCGACCTGCTCGGCCGGTGCAGCCGTTGCCACGAGACAGGCGGACAGGCCGCATGTCTCGCGGAAGGCCAGCCACCGTGGCCGACTGTCATCATGGGGGGCATGTCCGGCAGACTGACCTGCTGCACGCTAAGGCACCGAGTTCGGAAACCGACCTTGACTGCCGTCCTGTGCGAAGCGGGCGGTGCTGGATGGCAACTCCCTTATGATTCTTTTCGGTGCAAACGGTCTTGAGGATAAGTGAAGCAATCTTCATGCCGATGACGCATTATAAACAGGGGGCCGGTCCTGTCCAGCAACGGGGTTTGACCACCATTGCATCCCTCATCGACGGGCTGGCTGATGCCCTGCTGGTCCACCCCGGCCCTCTCATCAAGAGCAACGAGGCGGGTCTGGTGGTGCTGCACCAGGTGCAGCCCGTCGATGTCCAATTTTCTGTCGCGGAAAAATATCTGGCGTTTCTGCGCCAGCGCCTGCAACAGGGTGGTGCCAGGGTTCCACCCGCATCACCTTGCAGTTTTATCTGGAACAATTTACCATAAAGACCCCCCGGGAAGAGTTTATCGACAACAGGGTGGCCGACCGACAGGAGGTGTGCTGTGTTGATAGTGTCTGAAAAACCGTCCCTGTTGATCGTGGACGACTATCCCGGCAATGTCTTGGCGATCAAGACCATTCTCCGCGACGAATACACCCTTTTTACCGCTGCCAACGGCCTGGATGCCCTGCACATTGCCCGGACCGAGCCGGTGGACATGATCCTGCTCGATGTGGCCATGCCGGACATGGATGGCTTTGAGGTGTGTCGACACCTCAAAAGCGCGCCGACCACCCAGGATATTCCCGTCATTTTCATCACGGCCCTGGATGGGGTGCTGGACGAGCAGCGGGGTCTGGAAGTCGGTGCCATCGACTATATCACCAAGCCATTCAGCCGGGCCATCGTCGTGGCAAGGGTCAGGAATCATCTGGAGCGGTTGCGCCTGAACCGCTGGAATCAGTGGATACTGAACGCCGTGGGTGAAGGTTTGTATGGTCTGGACCTGAACGGCAACATCACTTTCATTAATCCGATAGCGGCCCGCATGCTGGGTTGGGATGGCGGGGATCTGCTGGGTCAATCCCACCGCATTTTTCACCACTCGCCTGACGACACGACCTATCCCTGCCACAACTGTTCCCTGCATACCGCGTTGATCGATGGCAACGCCTATCGGGAGGAGCAGTCCACCTTCTGGCGCAGGGACGGGTCCCAGTTCATGGTGGAGTATACGGTCAGTCCCATTCATGAGCATGGCAAGTTCAAGGGGGTGGTGGTGGTGTTCCGGGACATTACCGAGCGGATACGGATGGCGGATGCTCTCCGTTTCTCCCGGGAAAAGGCGGAGGCGGCCAGCCATGCCAAGTCGGAATTTCTGGCCAACATGAGCCATGAGATCCGCACCCCCATGAATGCCATCATCGGCCTGAGCGATCTGGCCCTGGGCATTCACCTGCCCGACCGGGCCCGGGACTATCTGACCAAGATTGCCAGTTCCTCCCGCCTGTTGCTGCGGATCATCAACGACATTCTGGATTTTTCCAAGATCGAGGCCGGCAAGATGGCGCTGGAGCCGGTCTCCTTCAATCTCAGCGACCTGTTTGACAATCTGGGCAACATGTTCCGGGAGTCGGCGTCGGAGAAGGGCATCGAACTGAACATGTCCGTCATTCACGCGGTGCCGCCCCTCCTGATCGGGGATGACACCCGGTTGCAGCAGGTCTTGTTGAATCTGATCAGCAACGCCGTCAAGTTTACCGAAAATGGCGAGATTGACGTGCGGGCGGTGCCGATCGACCGGTCCGATGACCAGGTGCGCATGGCCTTTTCGGTACGGGATACCGGCATTGGTCTGGACCCGGAGCATATTTCCCATCTGTTCGATCCCTTTACCCAGGCGGATGGCTCCATTACGCGCCGGTTTGGCGGGACAGGGCTGGGCCTGCACATCTGCAAGCGGTTGGTGGTCATGATGGGGGGGATGATCGATGTGGAGAGTACCCCGGGCAAGGGTTCCATCTTTTATTTTACCGCCCAGTTCGGCTACCAGCAGCGGCAACTGCCGGTGCAAACCGTGCTGCCCGATCATCTGAAGCAGATACGGGTGCTGGTGGTGGATGACAATGAGACGGCCCGTTTGTTGATGCAGACCATGCTGACGGGGTTCGGTATTGTGCCCGCTCTGGTGACGGCCGGGGAACAGGCCCTGACCGCCGTGCAGGGTGCCATCGAGCAGGGTTCCCCCTTTGATCTGGTGTTCATGGATCAGCGCATGCGGTCCATGAGCGGGATCGAAACCACCGAGCGGCTGCTTTCCCTGGCACAGCCATCCCCCAAAATTATCATGCTGACCGCCTTCATGAAAAAGGAGATCGAGGGCGCGGCCGGGACGGCCGGGGTGGACCGCATCCTTCAGAAGCCGATTGGACGGGTGGCCCTGTTCAATGCCATTCTGGATGTGTTCGGCGTGGAGGATGCCAAAGTGTGTGATCCGAAGCAGCTCGTTCAGGATGACAAATCGGAGGTGATACGACAGATCGGGGGGGCACGTGTCCTGTTGGCGGAAGACAACTCCATCAACCAGCAGGTGGCACGGGAAATTCTGGAAGGGGTGGGATTGATGGTGCAAATTGTCGGACACGGGGCGGATGCCGTGCAACGGGTGCAACAGATGTCGTTCGATGTGGTCCTGATGGATATTCAGATGCCTGTTCTGGACGGTGTGGAGGCCACACGCCAGATTCGCCTGCATGCGGAGTTGGCGGCATTGCCCATCATCGCCATGACTGCCCATGCCATGGCCGGTGACCGGGAAAAATATCTGGAAGTGGGCATGAACGACCATGTGACCAAACCCATCGACAAGAAGTCCCTGTATGCCACCCTGCTCAAGTGGATATCACCCCGCGAGGGGCTCGGGGGGCAGGCGGCCATGCCGTTGTTGTCGCCGGAACCGCTTGCCTTGTCTCCCCGGCCGGCCTGGACGGAGCACCTGATCGGCATTGACGTGAATGACGTCCTGGAGCGCCTGGACAACAATTACGGCATGTTTCGTCGGCTTTTGTTGGAGTTCCATCGGGATTTTGCCGAGTCGGCGGAAACCTTGCAGACCTTGCTGGAGGCCGGACAGGCAGAGGCGGGCCAGGAGGCGAAGCGGATGGCGCATACCATTCGAGGCATGGCCGGCAATCTCTCCGCCAGACGGTTGTTTGCCGCGGCCGAGTCCTTGGAGAAGGCCATCCAGGCGGGCCAGAGGGAGCAATGGCCGGAACTGTTGCAGCAGTTTCGCCAGGAGTTGACGACCATTTTGCATACCATTGCTGCGATTGCACCCGCCGGGGAGAGTGAGGGCGGTGTCGTGCCGCCGGACAACATCGGCGTGCCGGAGCTGATGGCCCAGTTGGCGGAGTTGATCGGGACCAGCAATCTGACTGCGTTGCGCTGTTTCGAGCAGCTCAAGCAGGCCTTGGGCGGCAGCATGGTGGAGGAGGTGGCCGCCCTGGAGTCTGTCCTGTATCAACTGCAATTTGCCGAAGCCCAGGCAGCATTGGCCTGCCTGGCGACCGCCTGGGAGAGGCGGTCATGACCGGACCCGACCCGACCGTCGATACGCTGGCCCCGGATGAGACGGCCATTCGCATCCTGCTGATCGACGACCAGCCTTTGACCGGTTACATGATCCGGCAGATGCTGGCGGCGGATGATGCCTCGGCATGGCGGCTGGACTATCTTCAGAATCCGCTGCTGGCCGAGGCCACGGTCCATGCGTGCGATTACGACGTCATTTTGCTGGATCTGGTCATGCCGGGTCTGGATGGTCTGGAATTGCTGCAACGTTTGCGGGAGCTGCCGCGGACCCGGCAACTGCCCATTGTCATGCTGACCTCCACGGACGATGCGGCCCAGAAGGCCATGGCCTTTTTTTTGGGTGCCAATGACTATCTGATCAAACTGCCGGACGAGGTGGAGATGGTGGCCCGGTTGCGCCACTACGGCCAGGTCCATCGCGCCCATCTGCGGCAGAAGGCGCTGGAGCAGGACCTGCTGGACCGGGAGGCCCACCTGCAGGCCGTGCTGGACAATGCCCTGCTGGCCATCATCACCATTGACCGCACGGGCCGGGTGATTGACGTCAATCCTGCCGCCACCCAATTGCTGGGATATGCCCGACCGGCCATGCTGGGGGAGCCCATGGCCCGTTTCGTGTTGTCCGAACCGTTCTGGGAGGCCTATGCCCGAGCGGTGCAGGATTGTCATCAACTGGGCGATCTGGCGTGTCAGTTCAACAAAAACTGGCTGGTGGATGGCCTGCGGGAGAATGGCAAGCAGGTCGATCTGGAGATGGCCATTGTGGCCACCACCCGGGCCGGAGAAATCTGCTTTACCGCTTTTCTGCATGATGTGACCGATCACAAACAGTTGCTCAAATCCCTGGAGGAGACCCTGGCGGCGGCCGAGACGGCCAGTCGGATCAAGAGCGATTTTCTGGCCACCATGAGCCATGAAATACGCACGCCGATGAACGCCGTCATCGGTTTGACCGACCTGGCACTTCAGTCGGAACTGACCCCCAAAACCCGTGACTATTTGAGCAAAATCCGGGATGCTTCCCGCGCCCTGCTGCATATCATCAACGATATTCTGGACTTTTCCAAGATGGATGCGGGGCGCATGAAGCTGGAGGCGGTTCCTTTTCAACTGGCTGATCTGTTCGACCACCTGGCCAAACTGTTCCGCAAACAGGCAGAGGACAAAGGGTTGGCACTGCTCCTGGAGGTGGACCCGGATTGCCGGGGCAGTTGGTTGGCGGATGTCTTCCGGGTGGAGCAGATTTTGATCAACCTGATCAGCAACGCGATCAAGTTTACGGAAAAGGGCCGGGTGGCCTGCCGGGTGCGGCGTGTCGCCGCACCTGTGGCATTGCTGTCGCGCCCGGTGGCCAACCCGTCCGGCACGCGGTCGTGCTGCTGGTTTGAGTTTGCCGTGCGGGATACCGGGATCGGTCTGACGGTGGATCAACAGGACCACCTGTTCAATCCCTTCATGCAGGCCGACTCTTCCACCACGCGCCGGCACGGGGGAACCGGTCTGGGGCTCAGTATCTGCAAGCGGATTGTCGAGGCGATGGGTGGACAGATCCGGGTGGAGAGCCGTGCCGGAGAGGGGAGCCTGTTTTATTTTACCGTTGCCTTGACGCGGACGAAGGCGGCTGCGGAACAGCGGTTTGAGTCGTCCGGTGATGGTCGGGAGCCGGAGCCGGTATCGGTGGATCTGGCCAGGTTGGACCAGTATGTTGCCGGAAACTATCATTTGCAGGAAAATGCAGTGGATTATGACGCCCTGCGGGAGCGGTTGGGCGGGGCCCATCTGTTGTTGGTGGAGGATCTGCCGATCAACCAGCAGGTGGCCAGGGAGTTGCTGGAAAAGGTGGGGATTCGGGTGGATCTGGCCCAGGATGGTGCGATTGCGGTACAAATGGCCACCGCACAGCGTTACGACGCCATTCTCATGGATATCCAGATGCCGGGCATGGATGGATACGAGGCCACACGGCGCATACGGGCGGGAGCGGACGGGACCGGCGGACCCTGGACGGCACAGCCCATCATTGCCATGACGGCCCATGCCCTGTTTGACGACCGGGCCCACTGTCTGGCAGCGGGCATGAACGATTATGTCAGCAAGCCCGTCGACCAGGCCCGGCTGTATGAAGTGCTGATGCGCTGGGTCACGCCGGGCGAGGAGGGGCCGCGCGCCGGGGTGCAGCCGGCGCAGGGTGAGTCGGATATGATGGACCCGGGAGAGGCCGGGTTGTTGCCGGCCCGGTTGCCGGGCATCGATGTGGCGGACGGTCTGCACCGGACGGGGGGCAACCACCGTTTGTACCGGGCGTTGCTGCAGGAGTTTGCCCGTGAGTTTGCGCAAACCCCCGCGCAGGTGCAGCTCCTGCTGGCCGGTCGACGTCAGGATGATCTGCTGACGGCCGGTCGGGCGGTGCATGCCATTCGGGGCATGGCCGGCAATCTGGCTGCCCGGGAGCTGTTTGAGATCGCCCATGGCCTGGAGCAGGCCATCCGGGAGGAGCGGCGGGCCGATTGGTCGGGCCTGCTGGATCGGTTCGGGGGTGCCATGGATCAGGTCGTGACGGTCATTCAGGGTTTGCCGGCGGATGAAGAGGGGGATGCCGAACCGGACGACGGGGTCGCGGTGGTGGCGCCGGACCGGGCGATCATCACCCCCCTGTTGAGTCAACTGGCCCGGTTTGTGGCGGACGGTAATGTCGAGGCCCTGTCCCAGGTGAAAGAACTGGTGCCGCACCTGCGGGGAACGGGGGTGGGCAGTGCCATGAAGGTGCTGGATGACTGTCTTGAACAGTTGGATTTTGACGGTGCCCAGGTCCCCCTGGCCGCCATCGCGCAGGCGCTGGGGGTGCCCCTGGAGCTCGAGGGATGAACAAGGTCGAGGAAAAACCCAAAATCCTGATTGTGGATGATGTGCCGGGCAACATCAAGATGCTGGCGGCCATATTGCTGGCGGATTACACGTTGCTGACCGCCACCAGCGGCAAAAAGGGCGTGCAGATGGCCCTGGCCCAGCCTCCCGACCTGATCCTGCTGGATGTGATGATGCCGGAAATGGATGGTTTTGAGTGTTGTCGTCTGCTGAAGGGCGAGCCGGTCACCCGCGATATTCCCGTCATTTTCATCACGGCGATGGACTCTGCCCTGGACGAACAGCGGGGACTGGATATCGGCGCGATTGATTACATCACCAAACCGTTCAGTCGGGCCATTGTGGCGGCCCGGGTGAGAAACCATCTGGACCGCCTGCGCCTGCATCGCCGCAACCAATGGATTCTGGATGCGGTGGGGGAGGGGTTGTACGGTCTGGACCGGGATGGTCATTTCACCTTTGTCAATCCGGCGGTCACCCGCCTGTTGGGTTGGGAGGAGCAGGCACTGCTCGGGCATACCCATCGCCTGCTGTACTGCCCGCCGGGCAGTGAGGCGTCCCACGACGGGATGGACCAGGCCATGCAGGCGGCCCTGGTCGAGGGGGCCGTGCAACAGGTGACGCAACAGGCCTTCCGGCGCCAGGATGGCACGACCGTGATGGTGGAGCTGACTGTCAGTCCCATCCGGGAGCATGCCCAGATCAAGGGGGTGGTGGTGGTCTTCCGGGAGATCACGGAACGGTTGCAGATGGCCGATGAGTTGCGCATTTCCCGGGAAAAGGCCGAGTCGGCCAGTCGGGCCAAATCGGAATTTCTTGCCAACATGAGCCATGAAATCCGGACCCCCATGAATGCCATCATCGGCCTCAGCGAACTGGCCCTGGGGGCGCCCCTGCCGGACAAGACCCGGGATTATTTGAGCAAGATCGCCAGTTCCTCCCGGCTGCTGCTGCGTATCATCAATGACATCCTGGATTTTTCCAAGATCGAGGCGGGCAAGCTGACCCTGGAATCGGTGCCGTTTCATCTGGGTGATCTGCTGGACAATCTGGGCAACATGTTTCGGGAAAGCGCGGCGGCCAAGGGTATAGAACTCAACATGTCCATCACCCAGTCGGTGGTGCCCATCCTGATCGGTGATGAAACCCGTCTGCAACAGGTGTTGATGAACCTGATCGGCAATGCCGTCAAATTTACCGAATTGGGCGAGATCGATGTGCGTGCCACCCTGTTGTCCCAGTCGACGGAGCGGGTTTTTGTGGACTTTTCGGTACGGGATACCGGCATTGGCATGGCACCGGAGCAGATTGCCCTCCTGTTCGAACAGTTCACCCAGGCCGATGGTTCGATCACCCGTCGGTTCGGCGGGACCGGTTTGGGATTGAGCATCTGCAAGCGTCTGGTGACAATGATGGGGGGAAGCATTGATGTGGAAAGCACGCTTCATGAGGGGAGTGTTTTTCATTTTACGGCGGTGTTCGGGTGTCAGAAGGAGGGCCGGCGGCCCCGCATGACCCTGCCCAGGCGCCTGAAAAGGATCAGGGTGCTGGTGGTGGATGATTCGGAAACCGCCCGCCTGTTGATGCGCAACATCTTGAATGGTTTTGGTGTCCTGCCCATCCTGGTCACCTCCGGCAGCCAGGCCCTGGCGGTCTTTCGTGCCGCCATCGACAAGGGGGAGCCATTTGATCTGGTCTTCATGGATCAACGGATGCGCAGCATGGACGGGCTGGAGACCATCGAACAGTTGCGAACCTTTGCCAGTGTGGTGCCGGGACTGGCCGGCTTGCCCAAGGTGATCATGCTGACCGCCTTTGCGCGGGAAGAGATCGAACCCCAGGCGGATGCGGTGGGGGTGGACAGAATTCTCCAGAAACCCATCGGTCGGGTGGCCCTCTTCAATGCCATTCTGGAGCTGTTTGGCGAGGAGAGCGCCAGAATTCCGGACAGCCACCGGGTGGCCCGGGAGGAACAAGCCGACATTCGGGGACAGATCGGCGGGGCGCGGGTGTTGCTGGCCGAGGACAATGCCATCAACCAGCAGGTGGCCAGAGAAATTCTGGAGGATATCGGGCTGGCCGTGGATGTGGCCAATGACGGCGTGGAGGCGATCCAGAAACTGGGCGAATCCGCCTTTGACCTCATTTTGATGGACATTCAGATGCCGGTGCTGGATGGGGTGGCGACGGCGCAGCGGATACGCGGACAGGCTCAGTGGGCCGATCTGCCGATCATTGCCATGACGGCCCATGCCATGACGGGTGACCGGGAAAAATATCTGGAAGCGGGCATGAACGATCATGTCACCAAGCCTGTTGATAAAAAATCATTGTATGGCGCGTTGTTGCGTTGGATTAAACCCCGTGATGGGCTGGGTGACCTCTCCGTGTGGCGTGCCAGGCAACCGGCCAGGGAAGAGAGGACGCCGTGGGAAGTGACCCATCTGCCCGGCATTCATCTGGCCGAGGTGCTGGATCGGCTGAACGACAACCATCGCTTGTTGCGCCTGTTGTTGAAAGAGTTTTATCGGGATTTTTCCCAGGCCGAGGCGACCGTGCAGGGTCTGTTGAGTGCTCAGGACCCGACAGGACGGGAGGAGGCCGGGCGTCTGGTCCACACGATCCGGGGCATGGCCGGCAATTTGTCTGCCCACCGGCTGTTTGTCGCGGCAGGGGTTCTGGAAAAAGCCATCCGGGAGGCGGACCAGGCGCACTGGCCTGCCTTGTTGACCGATTTTGCCAGTGCCCTGCGGGAGGTGATCCGGGGGATCGCCACCCTGCCCGTGGCGGGCAGCGAGGAGACGGAGAAAGAGGGGGGGACGGGTGGTGGTGCCATCGACCCGGTTGCCGTTTTGTCGCTGCTGACCGAATGGCTGTCCTGGATGGAGGAGGGCAATCTCAGGGCCTTGCAGCAGTTGCCGGTGCTTCGGCCCATCCTGCGGGGGGCGGGGGTGGAGGTCGATCTGCTCGATGCCGTGGGTGCGCCCCTCGAACGGATGGATTTCGAGACGGCCAGGACCGCCCTGACGGTCATCATGAACCGGTTTGCCCCTGGCTGATGGGGTGACAAAGCGCAATTGACAGGTAAAGTTTCATGGGGTCCAGGGGAGATTATCTCCCCTGGCGGGTCCAGGGCAGCGCCCTGGGATTTGGCTGTTGCTGTTCAAAAAAGCCGCAGCCGGTTTTTGCTGCGGCC
>JAMOAX010000260.1:0-2471 GCA_039908555.1 Magnetococcus sp. DMHC-8 | reverse complement strand
GGAGAGATAGCCGATCTTGAGACGGGGCGGTTGGGGATCATAGGCGCGGGCGGCCGCCAGGTTTTGCTGGGCGGGATGTTTGTGGCGTATGTACAGGGTGGCACACTTGCGCTGCTGGGCGGGGGTGGTGGGCAGCGACAGAAAGACAAAGGGGTTGGCCTCCTTTTGCTGGGCGTCGAAGACCGCGATCATCCGGTCATAACGTGCACGGAAAGCGCGCCAGTCGCAAATGTGGAGCATCTGGTGGAGGGCGGCACTGTGGGCGTTCGGGTCGTCCGGCGCCACTTCGGCGGCCTTTTGATGACAGGCAATCGCCTCATCCAGTCGCCCCTGATCCACCAGGGCCACCCCCAGGTTGCCCAGGGCGCCGCTGTAATCCGGTTTGATCGCCAGCGCTTGCTGGTAGCAGGCGATGGCCTCGTCCAGGCGACCCTGCTCTTGCAGGGCGATGCCCAGATTGTTGTGGGCTTCGTACAGGTTTGGCGCCACTGCCAGGGCTTTTTGATAACTGTCGGTTGCCTCCTGCAGGCGCCCCTGCCCCAGCAGGGCATTGCCCAGATTGTTGTGGGCATCCCGGTAGTCCGGTTTGATCGCCAGGGCCTGTCGATAGGCGGCGATGGCCTCGTCGGGTTGGCCATTGGCCAGCAAAATATTGCCCAGGTTCCGGTAGGCCTCATGATGGTGCGGGTCGATGGCCAGGGCCCGCTGGCAGATGGCGATGGCCTCCGCCATCCTGCCCTGCGCCAGCAGGGCAGCCCCCATATTGTTGCAGGCTTCCGGATAGTCGGGGTTGATGACCAATGCCTGCTGATAGGCGGCGATGGCCTCGTCAAACAGCCCCTCTTTTTGCAGCGCATTGCCCAGGTTGTTGTAACCGGCGTAAAAATCGGGCTGGGCGGCCACCGCCTGGCGATAATGGTGCAGGGCCTCCTCCGTTTGCCCCATTTCATGCAGGAGATTGCCCAGGTTGCAGAGGGTCATGTGAAAGGTGGGCTGGAGGGCCAGGGCCCGTTGATAGCAATCGATGGCCGCCTCCCGATTGCCCATCGTGGCGTGCACGATTCCCATATTGTTGAAAAACAGAGGTTCATGGGGAGAGGCGGTCACCGCCCGGCCAATCCACTCGAGTGCCAGTTCGTGCTGGCCATATTGATGGAAGAGATAACCCAGCAGATGCATGGCCGTGGGGTGGTGGGGTCGCTCGGCCAGGATGCGACGATAGATGGCCTCGGCCTCTGCCAGTCGATCCGCCTGGTGACAGGACAAACCTTCCTGCAATTGGGCCTGCAGGGCCTGTTCCTGGCTGTCCAGTCCGGGCGGAGGGGGCACGGTGGCGGGTGGGCTGTGGAATTCACGGGGGTCAACCGTGCGGCGCCAGGGGAGGCGGGCCGGGCGGTCCGTGCCCGTCTCGACCAGTGGCACGTCGAGATGATCCGGCGCCAGCCCCTGCTGAAAACGCTGCCACATGGCCTCGTAGGCCGCCTCCAGACCGCTGGCGTAGCGTGGGGTGTCAAACAGGGGGGCGGCGGGCAGATGGGTCTGTAAACGCTGCCGGATGGCAGCCAGTCGGGCCGGATCGTGGGCCAGGGCCAGGATCAGTTGTTCATATTCTGCCAGGGAGTGGGTGATCAACTCGGGCAGGCCCACCTGGGTCAGCAGGCTGCCGGCCACCCGGGAGGCGAAGGTCTCCCCGGCACAGGTGACCAGCGGACAACCGGCCCACAGGGCATCGCTGCCCGTGGTGTGGGAGTTGCATGGGAAGGTGTCCAGGACGAGGTCCACCAGACGGTAGCGGGCCAAATGCCGGGCGGCGGGCAGGAACGGGGCGAAAAAGAGCCGGGAACCGGCCACGCCCCGTGCCTCGGCGGCGCGGCGCAGGTTGTCTGCCGCGTAGCGGTTGGACTCCCACAACCACAGCAGACCGTCCGGGACGGCGCGCAACACCCGCATCCAGACATCGAAGAGGGGAGCATTGATTTTGTAGGTTTTGTTGAAGCTGGCAAACAGCAGGCCGCCATCCGGCAGGCCGCATTCCTGCCGGGTGGGTTGCCAGGGATCGATGGCGCGTTGCCGGTCATTGGGCTGGTAACAATCGGGCAGGCGCACGATTTTTTCCGTAAAATGGAACTCGCTGCCCGGTGGGGTGACGAACGGGTCGGCGAGGATGTAGTCGATGAAGGAACAGCCCACCGTGCCCGGATAGCCCAGCCAGGCGACCTGCACGGGTGCGGGGCGGAAGGAGGGGATCTCCAGGCGGGCGCCTTTGGTATAGCCTTTCATCTCGACCAGAATATGCACGCCGTCGCGCTGGATGCGCTGGGCGGCCTCCCGGTGAGGCACGGCGAGCAGGTTGACGAACTGGTCGCAGGCCGCCATGATGCGTCGTCTGCCCGGCGTGCCCTGGTCCATACCATAGGAATAGGCAATGATTTCAAACCGGTCCCGGTCGTGCAGCTCGAACAGCTCGGCCA
>JAMOAX010000259.1:0-2493 GCA_039908555.1 Magnetococcus sp. DMHC-8 | reverse complement strand
GTCCTGTTTCTGGTGCGCACCCAGGGGGGTACGCCGGAAGACACCGCCGTGGCCGACCGGCTGGTATTGCAGCATATCCTGGAAGAGGCCAAGGTGTTGAGCCTGCCAGTGGTAACCCCTCTGGGGGACATGGATGACATGAGCCACTTGAATTGGGAACAGGCGGTCGCCGGCGACCCGGCCCTGCGGCAATGGGCACACGCCCGCTATGGGGCTCAGGTCTGGGCGGTGGCGGTCCAGTTGACGACCGATGACAGCGGCGCCAAACCGGCGGGGTACACCCTCCGGGCGGAAATGCTGGGGGGAACGCCCGAGTTGACCGCAACGGCCACCTCCGGGCCTGCCTCCGGACCATGGCGGGCCGAGGTGACCAGTGCTGCGCCCCCCGGTCGCTGTGTCGACAGCGGCGAGGTGCGCCGCTGCCCCTATGCCCTCCTGGCCCGTGCCCTGCTGCAACAGGTGGCAGACCAGTGGGTCCAGACCCACACCATCAATCCTGCCAAACGCCATACCCTCTTCCTGCGGGTGGTGCACGGTCCCAAATTGGCCCAGTTTTCCCAGTTTGCCACCCGCCTGCGCAGTGCACCCGGCGTGGCCAGCCTGAAGTTTGTCGAAGAACGGGCCACGGAATCCGTCATCCAGCTGGAATTCCAGGGCGAGGATGCCCAACTGGCAGGCATGCTTGGTCAGTTGGGTGGACACCTGGAAGCAGAGAGTGGCACGCCCCCGCCCGGGGAGAGCACCGCCCCGCCGGCCCGGGTGGAACGGGTGGTACGCCTGCCATGAACCTGCCCAACGCCCTCTCCTTTCTGCGTATTTTTTCGGTACCCCTGCTGATCTGGCTGGTGCTGGAAAATCATGTGGCGGGCGCCCTGTGGTTGTTTGCCGTGGCCGGGTTGACCGATGCCCTGGACGGCTTCATTGCCAAGCGGTTTCAGATGGAGACCGAACTGGGGCAATACCTGGACCCTCTGGCCGACAAGCTGCTGTTGCTGTCCGGCTTCATCACCCTGACCCTGTTCGATCTCCTCCCCCTGTGGTTGACGTTGCTGGTGGTCACCCGTGACGTGGTGATCGTCGGCGGGGCCCTGGTCTATCAGGTGATGACCGGCTCCCTGCAGATCAAGCCCCTCTGGATCAGCAAGCTGAACACCGTCGTCCAGATGCTGTTGCTGTTGCTGGTCTTGTGGTCGGCCAACCGGAACAACCTGGGCAACTGGCTGGAGCTGTTCATCTGGCTGACCGCCGGCACCACCCTGCTGTCGGGGGGCAGTTATATCCTGGCGTGGAGCCGGCTGGCGGCCCAGCAGGAACGCATGAGGCAGGCATGACCGCACCCATTGCCCAGTTCATCCTGAATTTTCCTCTGGACCCGGTCTGCACCTTTGCCAATCTGGTGATCGGAGCGGGCAACCGCCGGGCAGCCGAGGCGGTGCGGGCCCTGGCGGAACAGCAGGCCACCCCCCTGGTGCAGTGGGCCACTGCCCTCTTGCTGATCGGCGAAACGGGCACCGGCAAAACCCATCTCCTGCAGGCCGCCGTCGACCTGTGCCGGTCCTGTTCGGGCGAGGAGTCGGCCATCTATCTCAACACCGTCGCCCTGCGTGACCAGTTGCGGGAGAGCGGCGAACAGGATTTGACCCGCTTTCTGGAACGACATGCCGCCTGCCGCCTGGTGGCGGTGGATGATCTGGAAGAGTTGGAAGCCAGCACCGCCCTGCAGGAGGGGGTGCTCTATCTGTTCAACCGGATGCGGGACAGCAACGGGCACCTGCTGGTGGCCGGGCAGCGCTCGCCCCAATTGCTGGAGGCATTGCGACCGGATTTGCGTTCCCGGCTGTTGTGGGGATCGGTGGTCCCACTGGACCCGCCGGAAGACGGGCTGCTGGGTGCCATCCTGGCCAAAATGGTGGAGGATCGCCAGGTACGGTGCAGCCCGGAACTGCTCCGGTTTTTGCAAATGCGCCTGCCCCGGTGCATCCCGGACTACGCCGCCGCCCTGGACCGCCTGAACGAGGCCAGCCTGGGCCTGAAACGCCCCCTGACCGTGCCTCTGGCCAAAGAGGTGTTGGGGTTGTAAGCATGTCCAACAGCTTGCCTGCGGCGCATGCTGCCAGCTTGCCTGCGGCGCATGCTACAAACGCCGCAGCAAAAACCGGCTGCGGCTTTTTTGAAAGGCAACAGCAACGGCAAAGTCCCAGGGCGCTGCCCTGGACCCGCCAGGGGGGTGACCCCCCTGGACCCGCAATAACGATATATCCTATGCAACCAACCGACTCCCGTCATGCCTCCGGCGTGTTGGCGACCGTCGACAGGTGGATGGCCGCCGCCAGCAACTGACGGGTGTAGGGATGTTGGGGATGGTCAAAAATGGCCTGGGTCGGCCCCTGCTCCACAATTTTGCCCTGCCACATCACCAGCACCTCGTGGGACATGGCCCGGATCACTCGCAAATCATGAGAAATAAAGATAAACGCCAGACCATGCCGCACC
>JAMOAX010000089.1:0-12902 GCA_039908555.1 Magnetococcus sp. DMHC-8 | reverse complement strand
CTTGGCCAGTCAAATCGGCACTTTCGTTGAATGCTTCCCAGCGCAGTTCATCCACACGGGCAAGTCCGTTGTCATCCAGACTGGCACTCAGTTTGGCACCAAACTCCACCGATGTGCCCGCCTTGCCTCGGATAATGGGGCGCACATGGGGCTGGCTGATACTGACAATTCGGTGCGGATGGCTGCGCAACCGATTGTCATACATATGTTTCTGTTGGTTATAGACCTCTCGGATTACCCAGAGCTGCCGAAGATGGCGATGGGATAAACCAACCGGCCATTCATGATTCAAATCTGGCCTGATGCCACCCAACGGAGCCGGTGCCGACATACCTCCATCCTGCTGAGTTGGCGGTTTTGCCTTTTTCTCCCTCTTCTTCAGGATGTCCGACAGCTTCGTTGCAACAGACTGCTCAAACTGCTCATACACCGCCGCGCCCATACGTTTGCGAATCTCGACAAACAAAGACGGGGCAAACGGTTGTTCCAGGGTGAAACCGGAAAAACCATAAAAGAATTGAAGATACGGGTTTTCCTGAATCTGTAATACGGTCTCCTCATCGGTCCACCGCTGGCGGTGTTTGATGATCACCGCGCCGACAATCAGTCGAGCGGGTTTGGCTGGCGCGCCCTGGTCGGCGCACATACCACTGTAGTAAGCCGTGGCAAACTCATCCCAGGGAACCACCTCTGCCAGTTTGATCCACCGATTGTTCGGGGAAAGACTGCGCTCAAACGAGCTCTCAAAACCGGGCAGTGTGGGCTGTTTCTTGTCGCGTTCTCGAATCATAGGTGCAAGCCTTTTTGGCCATATTGGCTGAAATCCATGCACAAAATTCTACCATAAACTTATTTTAATTTATATTTTCAATGTGTTATTCTTTTTGAGGAGTCCTTATCCAGGCAATTCTACTTAACCGGCCCGTCAAGCCAGCAATGCCTCCGGATGCCTTTGAGCAACACGCAGCAGGGATGCCGCCGGACCGGAAGGATTTCCCACTTCAGGATAACACCCACAGTCCGTTTTGTTTGATCGCGTCATACATGGCATCGGGGGCAATATCCAATTCCCCAGGCCAGGATACATATCCATCCGTTACCTGCATCTGATTGAACACGTCTGGATCTTTCAGCTTTTCAAAGACGCCATGCAGGTGCGACGGCAACAACCGAACCCGTCCGGTCACTCCGTCGGCGAACGTCACCATGAACTCCATATGATCTAGCACCTTGGCTTCTACAACATCCCAATACATGCTGGTCTCCTCGTTCAACGCAATGGATCTATGGGCAGCGGATTACAGCTTTGTTGACACAATTCCCAGTTCCGCAACAGTTCTGCTTGATGAAGCTCCGCCCAGTCCAGAACCAATTCTCGCGCACGGCGGGGCAAGTCTCCTTTGATTACTTCAAGATTGTTGATGTCAATCAGCGCCTGGCAATGACCGTAATGAGCATGAAAATGGGGTGGTACATGTTCATCGAAAAACATGCGGATGACAATTCCATAAAAGAGGCTGATTTTCGGCATGGCATCCCCCAGAAGCAAGTCAGGCTGTGGCCACCCTCAATGGGACCACGTTGTCATTCTCCGTGCCGGCCAGGATCGCCGCCAACTGTCTGTCCCATGCGTCCAGAGCCTGCCGTTTCTCCCGGTCGTAGCTGTGCCGGTCATAGACCGCTGTGATGCCGCTCTCTACGTGGTTCAGGATCTTGGAAACCACCAACCTGGATATGCCCATGCCGGTCATCAGGCTGGCCGCCGTGCGCCGCAGGTCGTGGGGGATGAGGTCGGACAATCCGAGGGTGGACAGTGCCCGGTGCAGAGCGTGGTCAACCGACGTACCGCCTACAGGAGCGTTTGCATTGCGTGGAGAGGGGAACAGGTAGGGAGACTCGCCGGAAAGCTCCTTGGCACGTGTCAGCAATGCCAGTGCGCCGGTGGACAACGGCACCCGGTGAGCCATCTTGTTTTTTGCCCGATCAATTGGGATGGTCCACCAGCCTGCCGATAGGTCGAACTCAGACCAAGGAGCCTCTACAACCTCGCTCTTTCGTTGGGCAGTCACCAGCAGCAGACGCAGAGCCAAGCGGGAACCTTCGGACATGCCAGCCTTGTCCAGGCCATGCCAGAAAAGCCGGATCTCATCTTCCGACAATACCCGGTCCCGTCGTTGCTCCTGTGCGGGTGGAGAACCCCAGCCCCTCCAGAACCTCATAGCGTTGCTCTTTGGGCTTCAGAGCTTGGATATATTTGTCGGTGAATTTCATTGCTGCATCCTCCCTGGCTGGTGGTCACACCCCGGCAATTTTGGGGTGTGACTTGGGGTGTGACTTTGCATCTGACACGGGGTGAAAAATGGTGAACGACCCTGATTGCATGGTAGCCTCATTTTTGATTGATTTCAACAGTAAATTTGATGGTATGGGATGATTCAGATGCGTTCAGATTGATGCAGGAAAAATCATATACCGCCCGGATACGAACCAGTAGGCCGGAGGTTCGAATCCTTCCGATCGCGCCAATAAAATCAAACATTTACGGCCATCATATGGATGGCCGTTTTTGTTCCAGAAATCAGATAGCTGGACTTTAGACTCGCACCCCTCCTGACCATCATGGCCATGAAACCAATCCGGCCTTTCCGTGTCCAGGTAAACTGGGAGCCAAAATAATCATTCAAATTTTTCACGCAGCATTATCCCTGTCCTGGCATCAAACCGGAATTCCATAACCTGTCCTCTGGCATCGACAACCTCCACTTCATACACGTACACGCCGTGTTTCTTTTCCAGTTCCACATCCAGGAGACGTTTACCGCGTACCTTGTCGCTATCAATAATGCGCTCCAGTGGCAAAATTTCTCCCGATTGCACCAGACGGCGTGCCATCTCATGATCCGGATGGCTGGCATCCCCTGCAACCGCGACATCCGCACCAGAGAACAGGGCTCCGATGCTCAACAAAAACACCCACAAACCGGCCCATACCACCCACTCAACCCGACTACCGGCCATCACTGGGCATGCGCACCTCGTGTTCATGGAAAGATCCCTGCTCTGCTTGAGTATGACAGGTTTCACACCGGCTCAAGGAACCGATCTGTGGATTTTTCTCCCGCATTGGCGGAGAAAGTTCCCGATGCTCTTTCTGAAAATATCGGGTCTCCGTCACGCGTATGGGCTTCTCCCCATCCGGAATGGATGCGTTGATTTTTCTGGATCGTCCATAATCCACCCGATCTGCGGCATGACCGGTCAGATATTCCCGCAAGGCAGTGTATGTGGTTGGGGTAACTTCGGCATTTTCACCAAAATGTTCCCCCAGCCCAGCCAAGAGCTTCTCCCAGGAACGGACCGGCAGCAATCCGGGTTGGTAGGCAAAATGGCACGCGCCACATTCTGTACTGTACAGCCTGTTTTGCACAGGAGCCACTTCCGCGCGCTGTTTGCCATCTTTTGTCTCTCTGTCAGACGCGCTCACACCCAAAGCAATTCCACTGCCAAGGCAGATCAGGAGCAGGCAGATCCCCGTGATTTTTTGCTTTTTGTTCATTGGTTTTGACCTCTTATTTCAGCGTTGCCAAGAATGTCAGAAAATCCCCTTTCTCCTGGGATGTGCAGGTACGACCAAGGGTGCCTTTGCAGTTGCGCAAAAACCATTTTTCCACTTTCTCCGCATCCTGCAATCGATCACGATTGACCGCAGGAGCCAGAGGCTCGATCAATTTGCCGGTTTTGACATGTTTTCCGGCCTGTTTTGGATCGGTCGTATGGCATGCAGCACAACTGTTTCCTTCCGAAGCTGTCCCGCCACTGTTCACCTGATTGAGCAATACCAGCCCCTGTTCCGCACGGAACGGACCAGCACCATCCCGCTGATATTGCGCCAGCAGTTCATCCACAGTGGTCGCACCCGCAATCGCAGCAGATGCGACGGTCAGTCCGATCATGAACACTGATTTTTTCATTCTGTTCTCCTTTGCATAACATTATTTTCAAGAAGATTTTTTGGTTCACTGGCCGGCTGGACCATGTTTTTTCCACACCCTGACCATGGCACCCAGACTGCCATGCCCTGCCCATTGATGCAGCACGGCCATGGTGGCATGAACCACCAGGTAGCCCCACAGCAAACTACCCAACGCCTCATGTCCCTCCTTGACGACATGTACCCAACCCGGCATCGCCCCGTCCGCCTCCATGCCAAACGACAAAGCGATGCCGCTCACCCCCAACAGGGTGGCAACGACAAGTCCGAGCCCCTGCACCGCGCTGGCCAACGGGCTGACCTGCCTGCTGTCGGGCAGGCGCAACCTGATGGCATGGGCCATGTACCGTTGCATGTCTGAATAAATGGCCCGGCAGCGATTCCCGGAGAACCATGGAAACAACATGGCGACAGAGATGTTCCCGGACCACGCCATGCGCCAGATCCAATGCACAAGGAGCAATCCGAGCAACACTTGACCCCAGGTTGCGTGCAGTGCATAGAATGTGTCACCCAATCGACCAGGCTTTGGGTGGACCATGACCAGGGAGAGAACAAGCTCCGCCACAATGCCGGTTGCCATGAGCAGGTGCAGCAGTCGGGTAAAACGATCATAAAGCATGGGTGACCTCCCTTTATTGCTGTTCATTACGGATGTGTTTCTTCCTCGGCAGGAGAATGTTGAACAGAAGTCTAGGGGGGCAATATGAATTGAAACTGAAAAAACAGGGTTCCTGGAAATTTTTTTTGCCTGTGAAAGGAGTCGCCTGTGCGTCTGTTATTGGTGGAAGACGACAAGACACTCTCTGCCACCGTGCAGGAGAGTCTGGGCAGGACCGGTTTTGCCGTGGATGTGGTCTCCGACGGCATCGAAGCCGAACATATGGGAGACGAAGAACCGTATGATGTGATTGTGCTCGACCTGGGTCTGCCCGGACGACCTGGCCTGGAGGTATTGAAAAATTGGCGGAAGAAAAAGAACAATGTCCCCGTGTTGGTTCTCACCGCCTGGGATGCCTGGCATGAGCGGGTGGATGGTTTCAAGGCAGGGGCCGATGACTATCTGGGCAAACCCTTTCACATTCAAGAGTTGATTGCCCGACTCAACGCCCTCATTCGTCGCACCAATGACCGACCACAGGGAGCGCTGCATGCGGAGGGGTTGCTGCTGGATGAAGAAGAACAGTGTGCCGTTCTGGCCTCCGGGGAACGCAAAAAACTGACCGGCACCGAATTTCGCCTGCTGCGCTATTTCATGCTGCACCCGGACAAACCCCTCTCCAAAACCCGTTTGACAGAACATGTGTACGAATATGACGAAGACAAAGACAGCAACGTCATGGAGGTATACATCAAGCGGTTGCGTCTGCTGCTGGGACAGGAACGCATTGAAACCCGCCGGGGACAGGGATACGTTTTTCGGAGCCGTCCATGAATCCTTCATTGCAAAATCGACTGGCCGTCGCCCTCTCTGCCGTCCTGATTCCCGTTTTCCTGGGCCAATGGCTGATGATGAGCATTGCCGTGCAGCGCATCAACAGCGACTATGTCGCCTCACGGCTCAGACACGATGCGGAGACACTCCTTGCCGCGCTGCAATTTGCCACGGAGAAAGGGCTCCCACCCCAATTGATCCCGGCACGCATCAGCCCGATGTATGAGCGTCCATGGTCCGGTCACTATTACCGCATGGAAGTGGGCGATACCGTGTTCCGTTCTCGCTCCCTCTGGGACATGGAGTTGACCGTGCCCCCTTCTGACGATGCGTCAGTGCATACGCTGCAGGGCCCGAACAACGAGACGTTGTTGGCTCTCACACACCGTTTTTACAAACAGGAACAGACCATCACCATCCTGGTCGCCGAGGAGACCAGCCTGAGCCAACAGATGGTCAGGGCGACACAATTCTGGTATGCCCTCCTGGCAATGCTGGCGGTGGGCGTGCTGTTGGTACTGCAACGGGCCATGGTCAAACGTGGGTTGCGCCCGTTGGAACAGGCCAGGGATGAGATGCACCGCCTGGAACAGGGCACCCTGCAACGCCTCACCACCACATCGGTGCCACGGGAAATCCTGCCATTTGTCGACGAGATCAATCGGTTGCTGGCAAACTTGACCGTCCAATTGCAAAAATCCAGGGAAGCCAGTGGCAACCTGGCCCACACCATCCGCACCCCGTTGACAGTGCTGCTGCAATTGACCGAGAAACCAGAAATGGATGCACATCTCGCGCTCCGGCAACAGATGCAACACCAGATCAAAACCCTTGACCAACTGACCGGTCAGGTCCTCAAACGGGCAAGCATGGCCGGGGCAACCCCTGGCATGCCAACCATTCATATCGGCTCAGAGCTGTCAAACCTCGTGGAAATGATACAGAAAATGTATAGTGCTCGTTCTGTTCAGATCGAGGCAGACATTCCTGATGGCTTGTTCGCCATGATGGATCGGGAAGATTTATTGGAACTGGCTGGCAACCTGTTGGACAACGCCTGCAAATGGGCCAGGACAAAAATTCGTTTGACCGTTTCCCCGGCACCGGGTTTGCGGCTTACCATAGAGGATGATGGGCCAGGCTGTCCCCCAACGCACTATGCACACATCCTGAAACGGGGGGGGCGAGCTGATCCGTCCACCCCTGGCCATGGCATCGGCCTGGCGGTAGTCAATGACATTGTGACTGCCTACAATGGGCAGATGGTGTTTGGCCATTCGCGCACATTGGGGGGATTCCACATTCAAGTTCAACTGGATTGTACCTGTCGGCCCTCTCCGACTGCCAACGCGCAAACCATGCAGGATGCAGCGACTGCAGGCAACGGCCATACATGCCCTCACACCTCCCGGGCCAGAAAGAGCAGCAACGCCTCCTGAATCGGTTGAAAAAGCTGCCTGACTCGCCTCAGTTCCGCCTGCGCCTCACTCCCGTTCTGGCTGCGCACCGCTTCGTGCAGGGCACGGGTGGACTTTTGCAGGGTGGGAAAAATGGTGTTGGCCATGCTGCCCTTGACCACATGCGCCGTGGCCCGTGCGGACTGATAGTCGCCATTGTCCAGGTCACGCTGCATGGTGTTGAGCAACTCCAGAAACTGCACAGCCAACAAATCCGCCACCTCCCGAAAATCCTCCTCCTGCAGGCCGATGGAACGCATGGATTTCAACAGGACCGCCATGTCGATATGCTCCACGGCACCGGCACCGGCCTCCTGCCCCTCTGACCCCGCCACCGCCCCGCCAGCCGCCACAGGCACCGCACGCCGCACTTGCAACAGGGAAAAACGCCGCAACTGCTCACGCAAATCCGCCACACTGACCGGCTTGGCCAGAAAACCATCCATGCCGCAGGCCCGCATGTTGTCCCGGGCCTGCGGAGTGATGTCCGCTGTGAATGCCACAATCGGCACCCGCGGCCCGCCACGGCCCGACGCCGCCTCCCACTCATGAATGGCCTGCGTGGCCGCAAAACCATCCATCACCGGCATCTGACAATCCATCAGGATCATGTCAAACGGCTGCTCCTTGAACCGGTCAACGGCCTCCCGCCCATTGAGCGCCGTGAGGATCTGCTCGGGACGGTAACCCAGGTTGACCAACATGCCCCGCGTCACAATCAGATTGGCCTGTTGATCATCCACCACCAGGACCGACCCGGTACTCACCAACACCTCTTCACCGTGGGAGGCGTGACCGGTCTGAATGACATGGTGGCTGCCCTTGTTCTGGATCAACCACTCGACGGCCGCCAGCAAACGGTCGGCATTGATCGGCTTTTTGAGACAAATGGCCGTGCCCGGCAACTCGGTGGCCTGATCCCACCCCTGGTCCAACAAGTCGGTCAGCAGTATGAAACGCAACTCGGCGTTGCAACTCAACAGCTGGTTGAACTCCCGACGATGGCTGATGCCCGGCTTCTGGTTGCACAACACCAGTTGGTAGGCATGACCCATCCGGTCGGCCTGTTGCAAAATTTCCGCCGCATGGGGCAACTCGGCGACATGGTCCACATGGGCCCCCTGGGAAAACAGGGCATCCTCCACCAGGGAGCGCAGCAAACCATCATGGGACACGGCCAGGATCCTCAACCCCTTGAAATGCTGTTCCTTGACATCCAGCAAGCCGGTCTGCTGCCGCTTCTCCAGTCGCACGGTAAAATAAAACACCGACCCGGAAGGGGTGTCAGGATTGACATCCGCATGAATCTCACCATCCATCATCGCCACCAGGTGCTTGCAAATGGACAGTCCCAACCCGGTCCCCTCGTGCCGGCGGGTGGAAGAAGAGTCCACCTGGGTGAATCGACCAAAAATTTTTTCCCGATCCTCCTCGGCAACCCCGATCCCGGAGTCCCGCACCTCAAACAACAGGTCAACCCGGTCTGCATCGCTGTCCACAGGACCGCCGTACAATTCAACGGTGCCCCCTTCCGGGGTAAACTTGATGGCATTGCCCAGCAGGTTGATGAACACCTGCTTGAGGCGGATGGGATCGCCCCGCACCGCCATGGCGGCAATATCCGGGAAAAAGGCCGTCAACTCGATGGCCTTGGCATGGGCCAGGGGGGCGACGGTCATGGCCGCCTCATAGATCAGGCGGCGCAAGTCAAAATCCACCTTGTCCAGCACCAGTTGTTCGCTGTCCATCTTGGAAAAATCGAGCACGTTGTTGATCAGGGTCAACAGGGTGTTGCCCGCTCCAAAGGCCAGCTCCACCCGTTCCCGGTCCGGCAGGCTGATATTGGCGGTGCGCAACAGTTCCAGCATGCCCAGGATCACATTCATCGGTGTGCGTATTTCGTGGCTCATGGTGGCCAGAAAAGTGCTCTTGGCCTGGCTGGCTGCCAGCGCCTGGTCCCGGGCCACCGCCAGATCCGCCGTCCGCTCCCGGATCTGTTCCTCCCGGGAATCCGCCAGATCCCTGAGCGCCAGATGGGAGCTGCGCAAGGTATCCAGCAGGTTTTGAAAGGCAACGGCCAACTCCCCCACCTCATCCGTGCCGGTGGCAGTGATGACCACCTGCTCCTCTCCGGCAGCAATGCGTCGTATGGTGCGGGTCAATTGCCGGATGGGCAAGGTCAACTGCCGGGTCGCCAGAACGATAAGAATACTCAAACACATGGAAATAAGTAGTGAAATCAGTATTATATCATACCAATACTGCCGGACATGCTGGACCACACCCGCACTCGTGGCAGCGGCCACCACGAGCAGATGACGGGCAGGCGTCCCGGGATCAAAATAGATGCGCTGCAACACAATGTGGAGCGCACGGTCAGGCAGATCGATCCGGGTGGGTGTATCGACATAAATGGCCATGCGGTGGCGCAGCGGGGGCACCGGCAGCGCATCGGCCCGGGGCAGGTTCAGGGTCGACAGGAGCTGTTGCAACGCCTCCCCGCCCGGCAGCGGCCCGGCGGTCTGGTCGCGCCCCTCTTGCAGCCACTGCCGGGTCCGGTCGGGAACATGCAGCAGCCGGCCAGTGGCGTCGGCCAGCAAAACATGGACATCGCCACCCGTACGGGGGAGTATGGCGTGGCTCAACCGGGTCAGGTCTTCCCGGATCGTCAGCAGCCCGGCCAGCACATCCTCGGCGGGAAAGACCGGCACGGTCATGCGCAGGGTGAGCGCCGTCGCGGCGGCCTCTGCCTGGTCCGGGGCGTACCACTGGCCGTTCAGGATGAACTGGTCCGGATGCAACCGCTGGGCCTGTTGGAAATAGGGCTGCCTGCCCTCGTCCCGCAAGGCATCCTCAGGCACCCGGACCAGTTGATCGCCGGCCTGGCGCTCCACCCGCACCAGCTCCCGACCAGGCTGGACCGCACCCAACAGGGCCGCCTCGGTCGCGGCAGGAAGGTGTTGCAGGATGGTCATGACATCATTGACGACTGCGTCCCGGGCCTCTGCACCCGCAGCAGCCGTGGTGCCGTCCCGCGTCGCGGCCGTCACGGCACTGGAACCGGCCAGCATGGCGAGCACATTGTGCAGTTCATGAAAATGGTGCACGTACCGGCTCGAGTGGCGTCGCAGCTCGCTGGCAATGTCCGAAAAAGACTGCTCGGTCAGCAGATGCGACACGCGGGTCAGACTCACATAGCCAACCAGCACCACACCCAGCATGGTAAACACCAGGGTGAGCAGGGCTATCTTGGCAGGCAGTCGCAGTCGTGGTTTCATATGCACTGGGCAAGGGGTAGATTCTGTAGTGGCCTTGCCACACAATACACAACTGTCACCCGTCTTGACAGACCGTTCTTGCATGACCACCAAAAAAATGGGGATGAGCAAAAAATGGCTTTGATCGGCATGCGTGATGTATCCATTCGGTTCGGCGGACCTGCCATCCTGGCGTCGGTCCATTTTTTTATCGAACCGGGTGAACGGGTCTGCCTGGTGGGTCGCAATGGCATGGGCAAAACGACGCTCATGAAACTGCTGGCGGGAGAGTTGCAACCGGACAGCGGCGAGATCGTCCGCCAGAAAGGGGTCCGGGTGGCCCGTCTGACCCAGGAGGTGCCGGAAGAGCTGGCCGGCACCGTCCTGGCGGTGGTGGCCGGCGGGTTGGGCCCTCTGAGCACCAGCCTGACTGCCTACCATCAGGCCAGCCTCCGACTGGAACAGGACGGCGATGAACAGGCCATGCAGGCCCTGACCCGGGCCCATGATGCCCTGGAACACCTGGGTGGGTGGGGCAAACAGCAACGGGTGGCCGAACTGCTGTCGCAGATGGCCCTGCCGGCCGATCTGCCTTTTGCCTCGCTTTCCGGGGGGTTGAAACGCCGTGTCCTGCTGGCCCGTGCCCTGGTCACCGAACCCGACCTGCTGCTGCTCGATGAACCGACCAATCATCTGGACCTGGAGGCCATCCAATGGCTGGAAACCTTCCTGAGACCGGAGACCGGCGGACGGGGTTATCAGGGCACCCTTTTTTTCGTCTCCCATGACCGGCTGTTTCTCGACCGGTTGGCAACACGCATTCTGGAGCTGGACCGGGGCTGCCTGACCGACTGGCCCGGCGATTATGCCGCCTATCGGCGCCATAAAGAGACCGCCTTGACGGTAGAACTGGCTCAGCAGGCCCTGTTCGACAAAAAACTGGCCCAGGAGGAGAGCTGGATTCGCCAGGGCGTCGAGGCCCGACGCACCCGCAACGAGGGACGGGTCCGCGCCCTGGAACGGTTGCGGCGGGAACGACGGGCCCGGCGGGAGCAACCCGGCACCGTCCGGTTGCAGTGGGCCACCGGAGAACTGTCCGGCAAGGTGGTGGTCGAGGCACGGCAGGTGACCTATTGTTATGACGGTCGGCCCCTGATCCGTGACTTTTCCACCATCATCCAGCGGGGCGACAAGGTGGGGGTGATCGGCGCCAACGGCGTGGGCAAGACCACCCTCCTGCGCCTGCTGCTGGGAGAACTGACCCCCGATCAGGGCACCATCCGCCTGGGCACCCGCCTGGAGGTGGCCTATTTTGACCAGTTGCGCACCCGACTGGACGAAACCAGAACGGTCATCGACAGCGTCGGCGAGGGACGTCAGGAGATTGTCTTCAACGGCAAGGCTCGGCATATTATCAGTTATTTACAGGATTTTCTCTTCACGCCGGACCGGGCGCGTTCTCCCGTCGCCATCCTGTCCGGCGGGGAACGCAACCGATTGCTGCTGGCCCAATTGTTTTTGAAACCCTCCAACGTGCTGGTGATGGACGAACCCACCAACGACCTGGATGTGGAAACCCTGGAACTGCTGGAGGCCCTGCTGGTGGATTATCCCGGCACCCTTCTGCTGGTCAGCCATGACCGCACCTTTTTGAATCATGTGGCAACCTGTACCCTGGTATTCGAGGGGGATGGCCGGATCGGTGAATATGTGGGCGGCTACGATGACTGGCTGGCCCAGCGACCGGCGGCGCCCCCACCGGTCGACCGGTCGACCGGCGGAGCGCCCCCCCTCCGACCCAGAGAGGAGACGGAAAACCGCGAACGCAAAAGGCGCCTGAGTTTCAAGGAACAGCAGGAACTGGTCGGCCTGCCCGGCCGGATCGAAGTCTGGGAAGAGGAACAGCAAACCTTGCATCGGACGGTGGCCGATCCGGCTTTTTACCGCCAAGGCCCGGACACGGTCAAGGAGACCACGGCCCGTCTGGCCCACCTGGAACAGGCCCTGGCCCTGGCCTATGAGCGGTGGCAGCAACTGGAAGAGTGGACCGGTGAACGGTAACGGAGAGTGACACCATGGATGCAGTCAATGATAAAACGCCGTACCAGAACCTGACCCCGGACACCATCCTGGACGCGGTGGAACAGGCCGGCTATCCCTGCAACGGCAGTCTGTTTGCCCTCAACAGCTATGAAAACCGCGTCTATCAAATCGGCATTGAGGAGGCCCCCCCCCTGGTGGCCAAGTTTTATCGCGCCGGACGCTGGTCGGATGAGGCCATCCTGGAAGAACACCAGTTTTGTCGGGCCTTGCTGGAAGAGGAACTGCCTGTCATAGTACCACTGGCTGGTGTGGACGACCGCACCCTGCATTGCCACCAGGGATACCGTTTTGCCCTCTACTCACGCCAGGGCGGGCGGGCGCCGGAGCTGGACAATCCCGCCAATCTGGAACAACTGGGGCGTTTTCTGGGACGCCTGCATGCGGTGGGAGCCGCTCGCCCCTTTCGGGCACGGCCAACCCTGAACGTGGACAACTGGGGGAGCCAGGCGGTCCATCATGTCCTGGCCAGCGGCTTTTTGCCCAATCATTTGCATGCCGCCTATCAAACCGCCACCACCAGCCTGCTGCATACCCTGCGGCGTGCCTTTCGACAGGCAGGCCCCTGCCGGGCCATCCGGTTGCACGGGGACTGTCATCCGGACAACCTGCTGTGGACCCCGACCGGTCCCTTTTTTGTCGATTTTGACGATACCTGCATG
>JAMOAX010000088.1:0-12909 GCA_039908555.1 Magnetococcus sp. DMHC-8 | reverse complement strand
TGAGTCGGGGGCAGGCAGTGCGTTGCTATCTCAAAGGTGATGATTGACATGGTGGTCGTGGGAGAAGGGGCTGGCTCAATCCAAATCCTGGGGCACAGAACGGCTCAAGGTGATTGCTTGTGGACAAACTGCACAATGGTACACCAGCACCTCGACACCAGCCTGAACGACCTGTCGCAAGGTGGCGGCATAGGTCGGGTCAATGGCACTGGCGGGACGAAATAGAACGCAGTCTTCTCTCTGAACGATAAAGAGGAGTGCGCTGCGATGGCCCTGCTGTTTCAGACTGGCCAACACTTCCAGATGCCGATGGCCGCGTTTCGTCACGGCATCCGGGAACAGGGCCACATTCCCCTGCCGAAGGGTGACACTCTTGACTTCCACGAAACAGTCGGGCAAGCCATCTTTTGACAGTCGGAAATCCAAGCGGCTCCCATCGGCAACCTGCACCTCTGATTTAAACTCCCCGTAGCCGATGAATTCTGGTA
Source organism: Magnetococcus sp. DMHC-8 (assembly GCA_039908555.1). GTDB lineage: Bacteria > Pseudomonadota > Magnetococcia > Magnetococcales > Magnetaquicoccaceae > Magnetaquicoccus. Next base: position 12,421 of record JAMOAX010000088.1, on the reverse strand, counting down.
GTATTTCCCGTCTCAGGGCTTCGAGAACGATGGTGTTGGTGCGTCCGGTATGGATGCCTACCCAGGAATCGTTCTCGCGCACCAGTTCCCATGTGTAGGCCAGCTTGCGCTGTGGGTTGTCCGAATGCGACAGCATGGCCGCCGACCCGGGGGTGAGCAGTCCCAACATGGAGCCGGTATTCGCGCAGTGGGCGGTGACGGTACTGCCATTGGCCATCTGGAAGTCCGCCAGGAAACGGTTGTAGCGTTTCAGGAATACCGCTGGCACGAGGGGCGAGGAGAAGTCCATGAATCGTGTCCTGTTTGAAATCCACCCCTGTGCTTCGGGTACGGAATGCTTGTCTGCTTCGACCCGTCGCAAGGCCACGACGGCCCAGATCTGCCAGTTGATCAGGGTGGGCATTCTATCCGTCCAGGACGGGATCCTCAATGTTTCTGTCTGTATTGCTGGTTGGGGTCTGATGGATGGGCAACTGTGCCCAAGGGTGTTCTGGGAGACTGTTTTTGCATGAAACCCATAGGCCATCGCATTGCCGAGGAACTCTCGGTGCGGGAAGCACAGGTCACAGCGGCCATTGCCCTGTTGGACGAAGGGGCAACCGTGCCCTTCATCGCCCGCTATCGCAAGGAGGCCACAGGCGGGCTGAGTGATGTCCATCTCCGTCATCTCCAGGAACGCCTTGTTGCCCTGCGCGATCTGGAAGAGCGGCGGGCCGTGGTTCTAAAGAGCATCCAGGAGCAGGACAAGCTCACCCCGGTATTGGAGCGAGCCATCCTGGAAGCTGAAACCCGTACTCGGCTTGAGGACTTGTATCTGCCATATCGCCCCAAGCGTACCAGCAAGGCTACGGTGGCACGGGAGGCCGGACTCGAACCACTGGCCATGCGCCTTCTCCATCACCCGGAACATCCACCAGAATCATCCGCAGCCCATTTTGTGGATGTGAACAGGGGGGTTGGAGACGTGGCCGTTGCCCTGGAGGGGGCGAGGCACGTTTTGATCGATCGGATGGGTGAGGAAGCGGATCTGCTTGGACGGTTGCGGGAAACGGCCTGGCGGCAAGGCAAACTGGAAGCCAAGGTCATCCAAGGCAAGGAACGAGAAGGAACGAAATTTTCAGACTATTTTGACTTTTCCCAACCTGTTGCCAAACTGCCCTCCCATCGCATCTTGGCCATTTTTCGCGGACACAAGGAGGGCGTGCTGCGTCGTTCTCTGGCATTGGGTGAGGAAGAAACCTCTGCCTCAGCCATCCCCTCCAACGAGAATCTTATCGCCGACCATTTTGGTGTTCGCCACAAAGGCAGGCCGGGAGATGTTTGGTTGCTGGAAACGGTTCGACAGGCTTGGCGTAAAAAGATCCGCCCCCACATCGAAACTGATCTGATCAACCGGTTGACGGAGTTGGCCCATCAAGAGGCCATTCGGGTATTTGCTGCCAACCTGCGTGATCTGCTCTTGGCCGCACCCGCAGGAGGAGTGCCTGTGCTGGGGTTGGACCCTGGTATCCGTACCGGTGTCAAAGTGGCGGTAGTGGAAGGCACGGGCAAGGTGGCGGGTACCGGGGTGATCCATCCCCATGCACCCCAGAATCGCTGGCAGGAGTCCATGGAGAAGCTGGCATCCATGGCCCGGACCTTCCATGTGCGCCTGGTGAGTATCGGCAACGGTACCGCCTCCCGCGAGACAGCGCGACTGGTGAGCGACCTGCAACAAAAACACCCGGAGTTGGGTTTGGTCAGCGTGGTGGTGAATGAGGCTGGGGCATCGGTCTATTCAGCCTCGGCGTATGCTTCCGAAGAGTTGCCGGATTTGGACGTGTCGTTGCGGGGAGCGGTTTCCATTGCCCGGCGTTTGCAAGACCCCCTGGCTGAACTGGTCAAGATCGATCCCCAGGCGATTGGTGTGGGCCAGTATCAGCACGACGTGGATGCCAAGCGTCTGGTCGTCAGTCTGGATGGGGTTGTCGAGGATGCGGTGAATGGAGTGGGCGTCGATGTCAATACAGCCTCAGCCCCTCTGTTGGAGCGGGTTTCCGGGCTGAACCGTACCCTGGCGCGCAATATTGTGGCCTATCGTGAGGCCAACGGACCATTCCGCAATCGCAAGCAGATCAACCGGGTGGCAAGGTTCGGTCCCAAGGCATTTGAGCAGGCCGCCGGGTTCTTGCGCATACGCAATGGAGATACCCCCCTGGATGCCTCTGCCGTACATCCCGAATCCTACCCGTTGGTAGAGCAGATCATAGGCAGGACAGGCCTTGCCATTGAGCAGTTGATCGGCAACCGGGATGCTCTGGGTCGTTTGATGCCGGGTGATTTTGTGGACCAGCAGTTCGGCGAACTGACCGTGCGCGACATACTTTCCGAACTGGAGAAACCGGGACGCGATCCTCGCCCTGAATTTCGGACTGCCACGTTCCGCGAGGGGGTCGAGTCACTCTCCGACCTGGAACCAGGGATGATCCTGGAGGGAACAGTCACCAATGTGACCAATTTCGGTGCGTTCGTGGATGTGGGCGTCCACCAGGATGGCTTGGTCCATGTCTCGGCCATGGCACGCCGGTTCATCAAGAATCCCCATGAGGTGGTCAAGGCGGGCATGGTGGTGACGGTACGTGTCGTGGAGGTGGACAGCGAGCGACGTCGTATCGCTCTCAGTATGATCCTGGATGAGCAGTCGGTCATTTCCTCAACTGGACGATGATCTCATCCGGCAGCATGCCACAAAGATGTCCTTGTTCAGGAATGGGAGAGGAGCCAGTAGACCGTCGTTTGTACGAGAGCAAGGAGATAAAGGATGGAACCTCAAGTGGGTCATCAGCCAAAGCATCTGTTTGATCCGGCACGGGCAACCAGCTTGCTGGACTCGCAGCAACGGATGGTGGCAGACCCGTTGGCACTGGTGCGGGAGATGGGGATTCAGCCCGGCATGCGGGTGGTGGAGCTGGGATGTGGGCCTGGGTTCTTCACGCATGCGCTGTTGGAAGCAGTGGGAGAAACGGGCTGGGTCGCGGCGGTAGAGTTGCAGGAACCGATTCTTGCCTTTCTGCGGGAGAGACTGGGCGGTCATCCCCGATTGGAGATGATTTTGTCGGACCTGTCGGACACCGGGTTGGAAACAGGGAGATGGGATGCCGTGTTTGTTGCCTTCACCCTGCATGAGGTTCCGGTCGCAGCCGCTCTGGTTGAGATCCGGCGCATTTTACGTTCAGGTGGTTGGTTGGCGATCCTGGATTGGGGCCATGTGCGGACATGTCCTGAGCGGGAACCGGGACGGCATGCAGGACCGCCAGAGGAGGAGCGATTGTTGCCGGAGGTTCTCCGGCGGCAACTGGTGGAGGCAGGTTGGCGAGAAATGGCATACGGCGAACGATTGGGCGGATGTCACTACTGGGTTACCGCCCAGTGTGAGAGCCGTAGCGAGTTGGATTGAAATGCGGCAAGCCCAAACGACCATCACAGTCCAAACACGGGGCGTGGGTCTTCTGGAAATCACCGAAGAGGTTGCTGTGTGGTTGCAAAGCCAGAACGCGCGAACGGGCCAGATTACGATCTTTTGCCGACACACCTCTGCCAGCTTGACCATCCAGGAAAACGCCGACCCGGATGTTCATCGCGATCTTGTCGCTTTTTTCAACCGCTTGGTCCCAGAGGGAGCCGCATGGTTTCAGCATACCAGCGAAGGACCGGATGACATGCCAGCACATATCAAGGCTGCTCTCACAGATGTTTCCCTTACCATTCCGGTAGCCAGTGGTCGAATGATGTTGGGAACATGGCAGGGAATTTATCTCTGTGAGCATCGTCGGCGGCCACATCGGCGGGAAGTGGTATTGCATTTCATCGGGGAGTGAGTCAAGGCCGCTGGGTTAGTGGACCATTCCCGTTGAATCCTCAAAGAACAAACTGACCCACCGCATTCCGCTGTCCAGCCAGGCGATGACCATCCTGGAGCAAATCAAAGCTATTTCCGGGGATTCCCCCTGGCTTGTCCCTTCCAGAATCCCAGGGAGGCATATGGTGAAAACCAGCGTTGACCATGCTGTTCGGAAGAACTTACCCCTGTTCGGGATCGGCCAATTCACCCCCCATGACCTTCGACGCACGGCGGCCAGCTTGATGACCGGCATGGGTATCCCCCGCCTTGTGGTATCCAAACTCTTGAATCACGTGGAGAGCGGCATAACGGCGGTCTATGATCGGCACTCATACGACGCAGAGAAGCGTGTTGCCTTGGATGCCTGGGGGCGCAAGCTGGAATCCATCGTGACAGGCAGACCAGAATCCAACGTGGTTCAGCTGCGGATAATGGCATGATTTCTTTTGCAGGATATTCCGTCAATGCCGTATAGTAGGGAAGTCACCTTTATCGAGGCACCCGCATTTTCCAGGCTGGTTCATGACCACCTGGACGATGGCGAGTATGCGGCCATGCAGTGGTCCCTGGCGTTGCATCCAGAAGCAGGTGATCTCATCCCCGGTAGCGGCGGCGTTCGCAAGCTGAGATGGAAAGCGGATGGCAAAGGCAAACGGGGTGGTGTGCGCGTGATTTACTACTGGCGGAATCAGGCGGGTGAAATCTGGCTGCTGACCATCTACGCCAAGAACGAAACGGACAACATTGCTGCTGGGATATTGCGGCAACTGAAACAGGAGATTGACGAACTATGAGCACGCGGGACATTGGGCAGGAGCTTCTCGAAGGCATTCGAGCCATTAAGGCGGGACAGGGGCGGCGCATTATCATCCAGATTCCGGGGGATGTGAAAGAGATTCGGGACAGGATGGACCTGTCCCAATCGGCCTTTGCTGGCATCCTGGGTGTCAGTGTGCGGACGGTCCAGGAGTGGGAGCAGGGGCGGCGGAAACCTTCCGGTCCGGCGGCATCCCTGCTGCGCGTTGCTCAAAGACATCCGGAGGCATTGCTGGCTTGACGGGCCAGTTGAAACGAATTGCCTGGATAGGGAATCGCGACCCGACAAGGCCGGATACCTTCGTCGGCTTTCCAGGCAATCTTTTGAAGGCAGAGAGCCACCGAAGGATTGGTATATGTCTGAAATCACCACACATAAAAAAACGTTGGACTATTGGAATAAGTGGCTAGACCAGGAAGAAAGCCTGTCAATCCAGCAGTTTCAATACCTTCGTCTGCTTCACCGCTTGAAACAAGAGCCGGGGAGGTCGTTTGACGATAGCATGGATGCTGGGCTGCGAGATCTAGAGGTGTCTGACTTTGAGCCGGACTGGAATCAGTACAAACAAACAAAAACTTTACCCCTATGGCGTATGGTTTCCTACCTGGTCGGGTTGAATCCAGAAACAGTGCACCTGATATGGCGGAATGCCTATTATCCAGACATGTCATTTATCGAATACATCAATTTCTGTGAACCAAAATTCAAAGAAAAAGTCCTGATATTAATTGGAGCAGTGACAGCCCAGGAGTTACACGCAGACAAAGCAAAAGGTACACCGATACATGAATCAATGATCCACGGACAAGATTTTGTCTTGTGGGCCACAAAAAAAGGGTGGCATATCCCGGCCATCATGCGAGAGATTGAGACAACGCGAACACAAGATGCCTGCGGGCAAAGACCGACAGATCCCGATGATTCTCCACGTACAGAAATACAAGAAACCCCTGAGGAAAGGCGAAAAATGCTATTGGGTTGGGCGAAAGAAGAGCTTTCGACGAACAAGAAAAGAGGGATATTTTCCAGACTGGCGAAGCGTGAAGGTGTCTCACGGCAAGCGGTGACCAAAATATTGGCATCTTTCCGGGCGGGGCAGGAGTTTCTGAAAACACTTTCCCACGCTTAAAAATGCACCCCCATCCGCAGAAACCGCAACCCCCTTGCGGTTTTCCTTTTTACCAATAAAACTATTGCGTTGCAAAACAAAACCCCGTGCAGAAAAAGGCAAAAAATGCAACCTTGACAGCAACCCAAGTTGCCGATCCAATGATGTGACCATCGTTAATCACCAAGATTCGGAGATTTGCAGATGGAAACAAAACGTATCAAGGCGGCGCGAGTCAGGGAAATATTCGGGGATTGTTCCACGACGACTGTTTACCGAATGTGGAAGGAGTACAAAATCCTGCCACCGCCCACTGTTATCAGAGGTATCAACTACTGGACATTGGCGGAAGTTGAACAAGCATTCCAGGGCAGTCAGAAGGCAGAAGTTAAAGCCGTCACTACCCCTGCCCAGGCCATTCCCGCACCGATCAAAAGCACCCCTGCTGAACGGGCCGCCAACGCCCGTCGTGGCCGTCCGCGCAAAGTCGTCGCTGTTGGCACGGAGGGCAGGTAACTGCCATGGGCTACACAAGCCAAAACCCGGCTGGCGGGCCGGGCTCTGAAGAACGACAATCTGTGAATCCTGCTATGCAGGATAACTGTTTTCAGGCCAGAAGGCAAGGCTCATCTTGGCAGGTTGACGATTTCAAAGCGCAGATGAAAAACCGCTGGCCTGGCGCGTTGGCCAGCCTTAGTTGCGGCGGTTCGTTCTTGAATGGCAAGCATGGCCCTTGTCCTTGGTGCGGCGGCACGGACCGGTTCCGTTTCGACGACCGGGACGGCACCGGCTCATTCATCTGTGGACAATGCGGTTCTGGCGACGGACTCGCCTTGACTCCCGTTTCCAGGGCACGGCTTGGCAGTCTGGCGAAAGACGTGGTCGAGCCGCAAACCGATTCGACTGAAAAGCCTTGGCTGAATGTCTTTCCCCTGGTGCGCAATCGAAACCCGGTCGAGCCCCCCCGGTTCGGCGACGCACCCGGCGGAAGGCTGATCCCGACGGGCAGGACGATGGGGGCGACTGAGCATGACGGCTCCGGGAGATTCCCTGGGGCCGTTCGTATGTCAGGAGCAGGAACGGGGTGTCAGTGTGCCGGAGCGGGCGGGAGAACCGGGAGCGCAGACGCAGGAGCCTGCTGGCGCATTTCCTGGGCGGGGGGCTGGACGATCTGCACCGGCATAGGAAAGGCGCGCAGATACCCGATGATCATGCCGACGCTGGCCAGGATCATGGCACCCATCTTGATCACCATGCGGAGTTCCATTTCCTTGAACTTGGCATCCATGTCCTGCTTGGTTGCCAAGCCGTCCAGGCGACCTTGAATCTGCTTTTCGTTTCTCTCCGTCATGATGGTGGCATGTTCATCCGTGCGGGTATCCACCTGTTTGATCACCAGGGCCAACGCCTTGGCATGGCCTTTCGCTTGCTCTTCTGGGACACCGGCGGCCTTGAGCTGTTCAGTGTACTCCAGCGTGTCGAACGTGATTGTGGTTATGACGGCTCTTCCTCCTGGTTGGACTCTCCCCGCACTCTATCGGATCTCCCCGACCATTGCCACAGCTTTTTTCCCGCGCCATGAGAGCCATCACAAGACCGTTGCCTTGCGTCGGACAGGCTCAGGGTCCCCCACCAGGAAGAAAATGCGCCAGACGTGCACACAGAGCCTTGACTGGTGTCCTCCTGGTGGGCGAGATAATCATGATACCTATTCCCGTTGTCAGAACAAAGGCTATACACAGAATCATTCTTCACAGGACGCGTTGTGCTGCGTTTCCCCGTCAGGGTGGTACGTACCTATTCCCCACCCGGTAACCCGCGCCTTTCAAGTCATCCGACAAGGGGTTGGAGACACCCCGCACAAAGGAACCCGAAAAGCAAAAGGAACCCATAGAGGAACCCAAAAACGCCAAAAACAAAAACGGCCACCAAACGGGTAGCCGTAAACTATTGATTTTGTTGGAGCCGACGCGGGGAATCGAACCCCGAACCTACGGATTACAAATCCGTTGCTCTGCCAGTTGAGCTACGTCGGCTAATGCGGAAACGGGGGCGAGGCTACACGTTCTCGTCGCACATGTCAATATCTTCCCCCCGCCCGACAAGTGTGGATCAGCAACAGGATGATCCTCAAACGCCAGCCCGGGCCGGCGCCGGGCGCAGTCGCTCCAGCAATTGCTCCAACGCCCGCAACCGGACTTCTTCGGCGTCCCACAGGCGGTTTTTGATGCTCAGCGTGTTGGTTTGATGATTGAAAATCACTGATCCCCCTCCCGTCTGAATCAGTTCGATGATCGCCGACGGATCAACACGGGGTTGCGCGTGAAATTGCAGCGTGGCCCCCTTCGGACCGGCTTCCAGCTTGAGAATCCTGAGCTGCCGACAGTGGCGCTTGATGCCCACCAGACGCAACAGATTGCCAATGGACTCGGGCAGGGGACCAAAACGGTCCAACAGCTCGGCACGCATCTCCGCAATCTCTGCCGGCGTGAGCAACTCGGCAATCCGCTTGTACAGCGTGAGCCGTTGGTGCACATCCGGAACAAACGCATGGGGAATGTGGGTGGAAACATGCAGACTGATGGTCGGCGACACCTCCTCCGGTACCTCTACCTGCGCCGCTTGCGGCGTGCTGCACGCCAGTCCCTGAATGGCATCCCGCAACATCTGGTTGTACAACTCGAAACCGACCTCCCGGATCTGACCGGACTGCTCGTCACCCAGAATATTGCCGGCCCCGCGGATCTCCAGGTCATGGGTGGCCAGACTGAAACCGGCCCCCAGGTCGCCCAGCGTCTCCAGCGCCTCCAGACGCTTGCGGGCATCCCCGGTCAGATTGTGGGCAGGGGGAACCAGAAAATAGGCATACGCCCGATGCCGGGAGCGCCCCACCCGTCCCCGCAACTGATGCAGTTGTGCCAGGCCAAACTTGTCGGCACGGTGAATGATGATGGTGTTGGCCGACGGAATGTCCACGCCGTTCTCGATGATGGTCGTGCACAGCAGAACGTTGAACTCCTGCTGATAGAAAGAAAACATGATCCGCTCCAACTGGCCTTCGCGCATCTGGCCATGGGCGACCCCCAACTTGGCCTCGGGGACCAGTTCGGCCAGTTGCGTGGCAAACTTGTCAATATCCTGAACCCGGTTGTACAGGTAATACACCTGCCCGCCCCGGTAAATCTCCCGCAAAATGGCCTCCCGCACCTGGGTGCGGTCATATTGGGTGATCAGGGTGCGAATGGCCAGACGATCCTGTGGCGGCGTGGCAATAATGGAAATATCCCGGACACCGGCCATGGCCATGTGCAGGGTGCGGGGGATCGGCGTGGCGGTCAACGTCAAAATGTCCACCGTGGCCCGGAACGCCTTGAGCTTCTCCTTGTGGGATACCCCGAACCGCTGCTCTTCGTCCACCACCAGCAGACCGATATCCTTGAAACCGACATCGCTTTGCAAAAGCCGGTGTGTGCCAATGGCAATCTCCGCCGTGCCATCCTGCAAATGACGAATGGCCTGCTTCTGTTCCGCCGGACTGCGAAAACGTGACAGCAATTCAATCCGGATCGGATAAGGGGCCAAACGACGGGAAAAGGTCTCAAAATGCTGCTGCGCCAGGATGGTGGTCGGCGCCAGAACGGCCACCTGCTTGCCATCCATGACCGCACGAAACGCTGCCCGCAAAGCCACCTCCGTCTTGCCAAAACCCACATCACCGCATACCAGCCGGTCCATGGGCCTGGCAGAGGCCATGTCGGTCAGCACCGCCTCAATGGCCTGGGCCTGGTCCGGCGTCTCCTCGAAGGGAAACGTGGCGGCAAACTCCTGATAAAGCGGGTCCGCTCCGGAAAAGGCAAATCCCTGTCGGGCCTCCCGCAATGCGTGGAGCTGGACCAACTCCAGGGCCATCTCCAGAATTTTCTTGCGGGTGCGCTCCTTGGTCTTTTCCCACTTGACACCACCCAGTTTGTCCAGGGCAATCTCATCGGCACCCGAATATTTGCTGACCCGGTCCAGATTTTCCACGGGCACATACAGCTTGTCGTCGCCCAGATAGGTGATCAGGAGAAACTCGTTCTTGATACTGCCAATATCCAGTGGGTGCAGACCGCCAAAACGGCCAATGCCGTGGTCGGCATGCACCACCAGATCCCCCTCCTTGAGATCCGAAAAACTGGCCAGCAACTGCTCCAGATAGCGCTGATCCCGTTGTCGACGGCGGGTGCGACGACCAAAAACAGACTCCTCCGGAATCAGCACAATGCCGATCCGGCCATGGGAAAACCCCTGCTCCACATCACCCAGCACCAGCCACACCGATCCCGGCGGTGCACCGAGTACGCTCTCCCAGTGGGGAGCAATCCGGGTGGCAATCTTGTGATCCTCCAGCACCTCCCGCAACCGTTCCCGCTGACCCATGGTGCGGACCGACAAGGCAATGCGAAAACCGTTCTGTCGGGCCGTCTGGATATAGGCGGTGACCCGTTCCAGCGCGTTTTCCTGACGGGGATCGGCAGAGGCGGCAGCCGTTCCCCCGGGAACGGTTGGGGACCCGGGGGCAGACCCGCCGGTCACGACCGCCCCTGGTCCGGCAAAGTCGACCACCGGATCAAAGGCCAGGGAGATTCCCCCCTTCTCCTGGCCGGGATGGGCCTCCAGCACGGCAAAGGGCCGCAGCCGCTCCCGCGCCTGCCGGGGCAACAGATAAAGTGCCTCAGGAGGCAGATGATGGCGTGTTGGCCGGTTGCCGGGCGCGGCGGACGCGCCATCCGGTATGCCCATGGTGCGATGCCGCTCCTGCACCTCCTGATAAAACTGTTCCATGGCCGTCCGGGTGCAGGCTTCCAGCAGCATCACCGAACCGGTGGGCAAATAATCAAAAAATGTCTCCGCCGGTTCATAAAAGAGGGGCAAAAAATGTTCCATGCCCTGCACCTTGTTTCCCCGGGAAATCTCCTTGTAGAGCGGATCTTCCGTGGTGTGGCCACCAAAAGTTTCCCGGAATTGGGTGCGAAAGGTGCGGATGGTCTCCTCGTTGAGGATGACTTCGCTGGTGGGCAGGGCCTGTACGCCGGCAATGAGATCGGTGGAACGCTGGGTGACCGGATCAAATTGACGGAGGGTCTCCACCTCGTCGCCAAACAGCTCGATGCGGACCGGATCGTCATGCCCGGGTGGGAAAAAATCAACGATGCCACCCCGGATGGCAAATTCGCCCGACTCCACGACCTGGGAGGCACAACGATAGCCGGATGTGCCCAAAAAATGCCGCATGGCGGCCACATTGAGCTGGTCGCCCTTCTTGATGGCTAGGCCATGCCGGGCCAGCCAGTGCCGGGGCATGACCCGCTGCAGCAGGGCGGCGGCGGTGGTGACGACGATCGCCCGGGTGTCACCGGCCTCGTTGCCCGCCAGCACCGGGCCGACACCGGACATTTGCGTCAAACGGAACAGCGTGGCAATCCGTTCCCCCACCAGCGGCCCGAAGGGGGAAAGGGGCTCGAACGGCAAGGTTTCCCAGGCCGGAAAGCTCATAAGCGGGAGCGGCGTTTTGACATGTTCCAAAAAAAACAACAACTCCCGGTAAATGGCCTCGGCCCGGGCAGCGCTGCCCGTGACCACCACCAGGGGTCGGTCCCACGCCCCGGCCAGCAGGGTGGCCAGCCAGGCAAACGATCCCCCCGGCAGATCGCCCAGAATGGGAAACAGATCGTCCCGCTCCCTGTGAACTCCCTGGTACAACAGGGGCTTGATGAGGGTCAGCAGGGGATGGGAGAGGGTGTGAGAGTCCATGTATCGATACCAGTCAGCAATGAAAATTACCAGCCTTCCTGTCCCAGCAACGGTACAAAAACACACGGAAACTGTTCAGTCACCGCCGTCTGCTGGCGGTCTGTGCATTGCACAACCTGCAATGTCTGCAAATGCCGTGAACCAACAGGAATGACCATGCGCCCGTTGTTGGGGCGCAGTTGGGCGAGGAGTGTGGGGGGCAGGGCAGGGGCAGCAGCCGTCACGGAGATGCCGTCATAGGGTGCGCAGGCCGGCCAGCCCAGGGTGCCGTCGCCCGTCACACCGAGCACCCGATCCAGTTCCAGGGCTTGCCAGCGTGCCTGCGCCTGTTCCAGCAGGAGGGGCAGTCGTTCCACGGCAATCACCCGTTTGGCCAGCAGGGCCAGGATGGCGGCACCATACCCCGAACCCGCGCCGACCTCCAGCACGATGGCCTGGTCGTGCAGTCGCAACAGGCTGGCCATGACCGCCACCATATAGGGTTGGGAAATGGTCTGTCCCTGCCCGATGGGCAGGGGGCCATCCCGATAGGCGGTCTCCACCGGCCAATCCGGCACAAACAGTTCCCGGGGAATCTGTTGCATGGCGTACAGCACGGCAGGGTCGCGCACGCCCCGTGCCACGATCTGTTCCTGAATCATGCGCTGGCGAAGCAGTCGTGTCGCCGGAGGGTCTCGCACTGTGTTTTACACCTCTGGTCCGGCCATTGTCCGGGGCCGGCGCATCCTGTCAGCCCGGCAGGTCGGGTGTCCCACTGGTGGGTCAACCAACCTGATTTGACAGGCTTTGAAAAATGGCTGCGGGTCCAGGGGGGGCACCCCCC
>JAMOAX010000087.1:0-12923 GCA_039908555.1 Magnetococcus sp. DMHC-8 | reverse complement strand
CGGGTCCAGGGGGGTCACCCCCCTGGCGGGTCCAGGGCAGAGCCCTGGGATTTTGCTGTGGCTTTTCAAAAGAGCCGCAGCCGCTTTTTGCTGCGGCGTTTTCAGCATGCGCCGCAGGCTGGCTGGCGGGTTTTGACACTCTGTTGGACGAAACGATGATCAAGGCCTCTCCGAACAGTACCGGTCAAGAGGTCGTACCAAAGAGGCGGGCGAGCAGGGACTGGCCACGGTCCTGGCAATACTCTGCCCAGACTTCGTCCAGGATGGTCTGGGCAGAGGCTTTGTTCAGGCGCAGGGCGGTCAGCGCCAGTTCATGAAACAGGGCGAGGGTCTGCCGGGCATCGGCATCACCCAGTGCCTGGCCGAGCCGCTGGCACAATCCCAGCAGGCGCAGACTGGCCAATTCGTCGCCCCTGGCCTTGGCCAGTCGGCCCAATTGAAAAAAAGCGACCGCCTCCCCCCTTTGATCTTCGGTCGCCCGTTTGATCTCCAGAGAGCGCAAAAAACCGCGCAGTGCCTGGTCAAAGTTTTCTTCTCCCAGGCTCATGATGGCCAGACGATGATGCAGTTGCGCCTCCACCTCGGCATGGTCACCGTCCGGCAACCGTTGCAGGGCCTCCTGGAAATGGCGTCGGGCAGCCACCACATTGCCGACCCGCCAATGCAACTCTCCGGTCCAGGGCAACAGGTTGGCCACACCGGCCTGATCATCCAGGTCCCGACACAATGCCAGGGCAGCGTCCAAATGGGTCTGGGCCACGGCCATGTCGGCCTGTTGCAACCCCCAGAATCCCAGATGGGCATGACAAACTGCCTGACCGGAGCGATCACCCACCCGCTGGTTGATCGACAACGCCTGGAGCAGCTTTTCCCGGGCGTCATCCGGCTGAGTCGGCATCGCCAGGGTGGCCAGATCAAACAGGGCCAGGGCATTCTCCCTGGGAAACAGCGCATCCCCGAAGGTCAATACCCGTTCAAGCAACGGCTTGGCCTCCTCCGGCCGGCCGCGTTTCAACAGGGACATGGCGGTCAGATAGAGGGGACGCGGATGTTCACGAATGGCCAACAGGGCACGGTTGAGGCGCTCCTGCTCCCAGTGCAAGCCATGCCGGGAGAAAAAATCGCTGACTGGCGCCGCCCTCTGCAACACCTGGGCAAACAGGGCATGGTGCCGGCCTGAACCGCACAGGCCATCATGGCCCACCGCCTCCAGGGCAAGGTCCAGCCATCCCAGCCCCAGCGCCTCCTGCTGCTGCCGGTCGGCCATCGACCACAAATAGGCGCCGGCCCAGGCATGCTGCCGGCCCAATCGGGCACGGTTTTTTCTGGCATCAAGGGTACTGCGCAGCCAGGGATGCAAATACCACAGGGGGTCGCCGCTGGGCAACGCCTGGCCGTGCGCCAACCCCTCCTGTTCCAGGCGGTGCAACAGGGCCTCCTGCTGCGCGGGGTCCAGTTGGGTCACGGTACAATAACCGGCCACCGGCACCGGGTGGTGAAAAATGGTCATGGCCGTCACCTGAGCCAGAGTGACGCCATCCATGGCGCGCACCACCGCAGACCACTGTTCCACCTGATGGCTGGCCGGCCACTCCCGACCGGGCAGCACAATCTCCTGCCGACAACTGCCGGATGGCACGGCCTCGCCCTCCAGCACCGGCAGCAGGCTGCTGGTGATCACCGTCCGGGACAATCCGCCTGATTGGCTCGCCAGCTCCGTCCAGAATGCGGCCATGGCCGGCTCCAGGAAATGGCCCGTGGCGGGTTCCAGGGCACTTTCCAGCCCGTCCAGCACCAGCACACAGGCCCACTTGCGGTGCATGACCGCTGCCACAACCCCCAGACGCTCTTCAATTCCGATATGGGGAGTACTGACGATCTGGGCTTCATCGTGCAGATCCTGCTGCGCCAGGGCTGTGGCAAAAGCGGCCAGCAATCGACCGCTGCTCAGGGGCTGGAACGGCGTGGCGGTCAGGGCCAACGGTGTCCAGCCGTGCTGCCGCAACGACTGGGCCAGGCCGGTGGCCAGACGGGTCCTGCCACCGCCCGATGGACCATTCAACAGGAGAGTCTGCACGGCCCCGGTCTGCAGGTCTGGCAACAGGCGCTGGATCTCCTCCCGGACCGGGTCGTGGGCAACCACCAGGCCATCGGTCAATCCGGCCAACGGGTATGCCACAATGGATGGGTTGACGGCACGCACGGGGGGGGTCGTCGAACAATGGTTGAAAAACAGCGAGCCATGGGTACGGGCATACAAGGCAGGCAATGCCCAGACCGGATGGTTTGCCTGTTCGCAGGCCGGCTGGATGGCCCGCCGTCCCCGGCGCACCGCCTGATCAAGGGTGGCGCCGGTGCGCAGGTTGTGTACGAAGGCACGGAAAAAGGCACCAGAAAAAGGCGCCGTCAACAGACCCGGACAGGCCAAAGCCCAATCCAGACCGTGCGTCACCAACCCCTGACACAGCGCCCCCACAGCAGCCACCGGCGGGGGACGGTCGGGTTCCCGCCCGGCCACCACGACCATGGTGACGCCGCTGCCCGCCAGCACCTCCCTGGCCAACTCCGCAGCAGCACACACATCCGCCTGACCAGTCTCATCTTCCAGGCCAAAAAAACCGTCTTCGCCACTGATCAGCGTCGGACCGGTCAGACACAGCAGGTGGGGGCGGTCGCGTTGCAAACGCTGTCGCAGCGTCAGGCGGGTTGCACCGTGCATCACCCCGACAAACAGCGGAAAATGTCGATCCGGAACAGAAGGCACCATGCGCGCCAAATCTCTGACATCCGTCCCGTGGTAACCCGCCGGGGCCGAGGAGACCAACAGCATTCTTGTGGGAGCAGACAGCAGCGCGTCTCCCGACGTCTCCGGCGGTTCGTCACAATCCCCCGGTCGGCGCCGCAG
Source organism: Magnetococcus sp. DMHC-8 (assembly GCA_039908555.1). GTDB lineage: Bacteria > Pseudomonadota > Magnetococcia > Magnetococcales > Magnetaquicoccaceae > Magnetaquicoccus. The sequence continues at coordinate 10,018 of JAMOAX010000087.1, read as the reverse complement.
CACTACCCGTTTGTCCAGCCCCAACACGCTGCCATCCGGCCACTGGAGCAACTCCCAGGGCAGATTCAACACCTCCGGCGACCGGGAGAGCACCGTCAACACCATCGGCCGCCGCGCCCGCCACGGCTGGTCCAGCTCGGGCCAGAAGGGCGCCAGCCAGAGATGAAACAGTTCAACCCCGATACTCTGCAGCAAAAGTTGGGAACCGGTCGCCACCTGGTCGGCAGAGTCCCGCCCCCCGGCCAGGCCGGACCCGGGCCGGATACCCGTCTCCTCCCCCTTCAACAACTGCCGAAAACCGTCCACCAACCGGTGCACGGCATGCCAGGCAGAGACCGACACCGTATGGCTGGCACGCGGATGTCCATTCCAGAACAGCGTCACCGCAAAGGTCCGGTCCTGACTGTGGGTGCACGACAGGGTCAACGCCAGTGGCGCAACAGGGCGGGTCTTGTCCATCATTCAGTCCGACTCAAAAAAGGCCCCGGGAGGATCTTCTGCCAACAGGTTGCCCAGGGCACCGTCCAGCAATGCCATGGCATACAGATTTCGGTCGGCCAATATCCGAATGCCGATCCCCCGTTGATAGAGATGGACCACCTCAAACTCGAAACGGCAGGGCTGACCATGCAGCTCCAGAACCAGCGATCCTTTTGCCCCCTGCTCCGGCCGTTTTTGTCGACCGGTCTTCAACAACATGCCATCCAGGCTGAAATCGCCGACACGGGCGCGCAACCGGCTGCCATCACCCATCTCAACCGGGACAGGCACGGCCCGACTGCTGACCCGCCGCAAGGAGATCCGGGACTCCCGACCGACACCCCCTGCACCGACCGTCGGGATGACCGGTGTGTCGGCCCCGACCGGAACAGACGACGCCTGCCCGGCCTCCCACGCCCCGTTCCACCCGTCCTCTGCCAGAAACGTCTGGAAAACAGCCTGGGCCCGGGGCGGCACAAAGGTAAAAACCAGTTCCAGGGGGGAACGGCCATCCGTCTCACCACCTGTCACCTTGGCAAGCACCCCTCGAATCGACTCGTCATCCCGTTGCACAGTCAGCATCAGATTGGTCAACGGCGGAATAGCGGCTTCCGTGACCAGTTTCGCGCCGTTGGCCGACAGACTGCAGAATACCCCTGCATGCTCCGTGGCTCCCGTCTGCTTGCCGGTCAGGATGGCAAACTGTACAGGCAGACCGCCGTCCACCTCCTGGTAATGGACCACGGTCGCATCCTCCAGATGGACCGCATACTGTCCACCGATGCCACCCACCTGGTAGACCGTGATGGCATGATCGACACCCTTGGGCGTGATCTCCATGCTGTTGTCAATCCGCAGCAGGGGATGACAGGCCTGCCGGGTACGGTCGGACACCAACACCTGCCCCCCCACCGAACAGGACTCGATCCGGGCCGCCAGATTGACCGTCCTGCCCATCACCGTATACTGGCTCCTTTTCTGGGAACCGATATTGCCGGCCACCACCGACCCGGTATGGATGCCAATCCCCATCGTCAGCGTTGGCAAACCCTGTTTCTGATTGTCTGCGTTGATGCCCGGCATGGCCTTCTGCATCTCCAGGGCACAGGCCACCGCCCGTTGCGGGTCATCCGCCCGACTGATGGGCGCACCAAACAAAATCATGATGCCGTCACCCATAAAATTGCTGATAGTGCCTTTATGTTTGAAAATAATTTCTGTCATTATTTCCAGATAATGATTGACGATGGCCACCACCTGCTCGGCTGGCAGGTGTTCGCTGATGGCGGTAAAACCGCGCAGGTCGGACATCATCACGGTCACCTGCCTTTTTTCTCCACCCATCTGCAGGCCGTCCGGGGTTTCCAGAATGCTCTCCACAACCTCATCGGACATGTAGCGACCGAATATGCCGCGAATAAACTGGTTGCGGCGCTCCAATTGCAACTGGCTCTCCCGCAGGGAACGGTTGACCGTATCCAGTCGCAGCTGGGTCCGGTCGCTGAGACGGATCAGACGGGTGGTCTGCTGGAAAAGCTTCTTGTAATTGGTGAACACTTGCTGGAATGCATCGTAGAAGCGCTCCAGATGGGCACCGTCCATAAACAGACCGTCTGGGCCACGTCCGGCCGTGGTGGACTCCGGCCCATACTCTTCCAGAAAACGTTGGCCGAAGGCCAGCAACTCCTCCTCTTTCTGAAAGATGGACATCTCATTCATGGCGCATCACGGTTTGCACAACCGTTGGGCGCGAACCATAACTTCATGACGAACCTCCTCCTCACCATCGATACGACGGTTGCGCATCACGACCCGCCCCGCCACCACGGCGGTATCCACCCACTGCCCTGTGGCCGCATAGACCAGATTGGAGCCAAAATGGTGGATGGGAGTCATTTCCGGTACATCGTGCCGCACCAGCAGAAAGTCCGCCGGTTCGCCCACGGCCACCCGCCCGCTCTGACCGAATACCGGTGCCCGGGCACCGGTTGCGACGGCCCAGGCCGCATCGGCTGGCAGGACAGTGGGGTCCTGTTCGGCGTGTTTCTGGAGAAGGGCCAAGATTTTCATCTCCTGGAACAGGTCCAGCGCATTGTTGGAGGCCGCCCCGTCCGTGCCCAGGGCGATGGGAATCTGCCGTTCTGCCGCCCTGGCATAGGGAAAAATGGACCCCACCGCCAGTTTCAGGTTGGAAACCGGATTGGTTACCAGGGTCGCCCCCCGCAGGGCGATGCGGTCCAGTTCCTCTTCGTCCAGGTAAACGCCATGTGCCAGCACCACGTTGGCCTGCAGCAGACCCAGTCGGTCCAGGTAAAGGGCAGGGCGCACCCCATGATCCCGCAGACATTGTTCCACCTCGTGCCGGGTCTCGGAGAGGTGGATCTGCACCATGAGACCGTGCCGGGCGGCAAACTCACCCACCCAGCGCAGGCTGTCGGCACTGACCGTATAAATGGCATGCGGCGTCAGGGAAAAACGGACCCGATCCGAATAACCGGTCGACTCCTCGTGAAACTTTTCGGCTTGATACCGGCACTCTTTCGCCTGGGCCTCCCCCGCCACGTCAATCATGACGGCACCCAGATGGGCCCGCAGACCGCTGTGCTCCACCGCCCGGGCCACGCCGGGAAAATGCCAATACATGTCAGCAAAACAGAGCGTGCCGGAACGGAGCATCTCCAGACAGGCCAGGCGTGTCCCCCAATAGACATCCTCCTCGGTCAGACGGGCCTCGGCCGGCCAGATGCGGGTTTGCAGCCACTCCATGAGGGGCATGTCATCCCCGAAGCCACGAAACAGGGTCATGGCGGCATGGGTATGACCATTGACCAGACCCGGCACGATGGCCATTCCCCGGGCATCGAGCCGCTCTGCACCGGGCGGTGGGGGCAGGTCGGCGCCCATGGCCACGATCCGGCCGGCCTCCACCTGGATCTGCGTCGGCCCCTGCTCCGGCAGCCAGCCGTTCTGGATGTACAGTGTCACGGGGCAAGCTCCTCGACCAGTGTCTGAATGGTGTGCAACAGCAACGTCTTGTTGGCCTGAACCTGGGCCTTGAACGATGCGTATGACAGCTTGTCGGCCTGAATGCCATTGGCAAAATTGTCGACGATGCACAGCGCCGCATAGGGCAGTTCCAGTTCTCCGGCCAGGATGCACTCCGCCGCGATGGTCATGCCGACCAGGTGCACGTGCGGGGCCAGGAGGCGAATTTCTGCCGGTGTCTCAAAACGCGGTCCCGTGGTCTGCCAATAGATGCCACCATCGCGAGGCGGAGGCAAGACGGTCTGCTGCCAGACAGCCAACAACCGGGCACGCCATTCGGGATGAAATTCCGGCGCCCTGTGACCCCGCTGGTCGGTAAAACAGGAGAGGTTCACCTGGGGCGCGTAAAAATCATCCGGGACCACCAGGGTGCCGGGGGGCAGGTCAAGACGCAAGCTGCCCACCGAACCGATTGCCAACACCCGGGTTGCGCCAGCCTGCTGCAAGGCATACAGATGGGCATGATGGTTGATGAGATGGGGCGGCGTATACCCCTCCAGCCCATGCCGCTGGAGGAACAGGATGCCATCCTGTTCCAGCAGGGTAACGGCACCGTGGGGAGTGGGGACGGACAGGGGTGTGGCACGGCGCAACGGGGCGGCGTCCAACAGGGAGGTGCCACCCACCAGGGCCAGGCGTTGGGAGTGTGCCACCGAAACTCACTCCTTGTTGGATGACCAAAAACGCCACCAGGGATTGGTCGTTCTGGGCTGTTCCGACCTCCCCTCCTGGCGATTGAGTGAGGACTCCCCCTTGCCCGTCGCCTCTGTCTCCCCGACAGACGCACGCCCTTCCACGGCAGGACGCATGTATTCCCCTCCCCACAGCCACGCAAACCAGTTCTGCTGGTTGCGCGCCTCCGGCAGGTGTTCCGGGTTCAGCAGTTCATCATCAAAATTATGCTGGATATCCTGGACAACCCCCCGCCCGTCAAAGGTGATCTCCACCCGGTTGATCACCCTGGCAAAGGTGCGTTGGACATTCTTGTATTGGCGATCCTGCACATAAGTCCACCGATCCCTTCGATAGGTATTGACAACGGTGGGCACTCCGAGCAAATCCTTTACCTGTGCCCGGGTGGTCACCCCCACCCTGATCTGGGCAACCGCTTTGGGATCCAGCATGGTGCCTTTTTCGTGAACGACCGCCTGACAGGCGAAGAGCGCGAAAGACAGGGGCAGCAAAAACAAGAAACAGTATCGGGTCAGTCTGACCATCGTGGCTCCATGTTCGATATAGAGTGGTAATCGGGCACCCCCCGCAGGGGAGATGCCCCTGTTGAGACCGACAGTCCATGGTCCATGATAACCCTTGCCGGCGCAGGAGCAAAGTTTCCATGTCATGGTTGCACAGATTATCTCCCTGGTCACACCCCCGGACGGTCGCCACGCCGGGCACATCCGCCCCTTCCTCCATGGATAACCACTCGGAAGATCAACGGTTGCGTGAGCAGGTGCTCGCCGTGCACGGCGACATTGTCGACCAGGTCGTGCAGCTGGCTGCCGGAGACGAGTTGGGTATGGCGGACGGGTTCGAGCTGCGTTTTGATCTCCTGGTCTTGTTTGTTTCTGCGCTCTTGCATCGGCTGCATGACCGGGTCGCTCAGGCTTCCCTGTCCCAGATGTTGTGGGATGTCACCTTTGAAAGTCTGGAAGAAAGTTTGCGGGAACGAGGGGTCACCGACCTGCGTTTGGCCTCCCGGATGCGCACTCTCTTGCAAAGCGCCACCGGCCGACGCAATGCCTACCTGGCGGCCTGGGACCGTCCCGGCGACCCCGACGCCATTCGTGCGGTCATCGCCCGCAATGTGCTCAACGGCGCCGCCATCTCGGATTCACGCATTGACATCCTGCTGGCTTGTCTGCCAGGATCTGCAGAGCACCTGCCCGGCATCGCCCGGCCCGGGTGCGGGGAATGAAATCGCGTCCTTTTCGCCACCGACCGGTCGCAACATTACCGCTGCCGGCTATTATCAGACAGGGAGCTGCGCCCATGCACAAATTGACCATCGACCAGGTTGAGCTGGCCGGCAAGCGGGTGTTCATTCGGGTTGACTTCAATGTGCCGGTCACGGCAGAGGGACAGATTCGGGAAGAGACGCGCATCACCGCCGCCTTGCCGACCATCCGTCGGGCCATGGAAAAGGGCGGGCGGGTCATTCTGGCTTCCCACTTCGGACGCCCGGAAGGCAAGGTGATGCCGGAATATTCTCTCAGACCGGTGGCAGAGCGTCTTTCCCAACTGCTCGGGCAAGCGGTGCCCCTGGCACCGGACTGTGTTGGCAGCGAGGTGGAACGGATGGTGGACGCCCTGTTGCCGGGTGAGCTGCTCATGCTGGAAAACGTGCGGTTCCAGGCGGGCGAGACCAAGAACAATCCCCAGTTGGCAGACGCCTTTGCCCGCCTGGCGGACGTGGTGGTCAACGATGCCTTCGGCGCCGCCCACCGGGCCCATGCTTCCAATGTGGGTATCGCCCAGCGGGTGACACCGGCGGTGGCCGGCCTCTTGATGGCCGCCGAGCTGGATTATTTCAACCAGGCGCTGCTCCACCCCCAGAGGCCGGTGGTAGCCATTCTGGGGGGAGCCAAGGTCTCCACCAAGATTGCAGTCATCGAAACGCTGCTGCACAAGGTGGATCGTATTTTGCTCGGCGGGGCCATGGCCTTCACCTTTTTCAAGGCCCATGGCTACGCGGTGGGCGCCTCCCTGGTGGAACACGACATGCTGGAGGTGGCACGACACACGGAGATCATGGCCGAAGAGTTGGGGGTGGAGTTGCTGTTGCCGATGGATGCCGTCATCGCCCGGTCGCCTCAGGAAACGAACACCCGGGTCGTGCCGGCGGGACAAATACCGGTGGGATGGATGGGGCTGGACATTGGCCCGGAGACGGTGCGCCAGTTCAACCGTGCCTTGCAGACCGCCCGGACCATCGTCTGGAACGGACCCATGGGCGTTTTCGAACAACCGGCCTTTGCCCAGGGCACCCTGGCCCTGGCTGAATGCGTCGCCAACTCGACCGCGCTCTCGGTGGCCGGCGGAGGCGACACCGATGCCGCGTTGCGCCAGGCGGGCGTGGCGGAACGCATCTCCTTCATCTCCACCGGTGGCGGGGCCTTCATGGAACTGCTGGAGGGCAAGGAACTGCCCGGCATTGCCGTGTTGACGGAGGCATAAGAGATGACAGCGGGGCATGGCAGGAAAATGATCCGAATGGCGTCCCTGGGCAACGATGGGATGAATGTCCCGACCAAGTCAATGTTGCCATACAGGGAGAAGAGACGGTGATCGGATTGTGGGTGGCGGGCGTGTTGGTGGTGGTTTTATTCGTGTGGTTTATTCGCGTCAACAACAGGGATCTGGGAGACATCTACAAGGAACTGGAAGCAGAGGCCGAAGATGACGAAGAGAGCGCCCCTGCCATGATCGACAAGAAACAGTCGTAAACCGCGTCACGCTTCTCTTGAAGACGCGCCAGAAGACAACAGCAACAGCAAAGTCCCAGGGCTCTGCCCTGGACCCGCCAGGGGAGATAATCTCCCCTGGACCCCATAAAACTTTGCCTGTCAGTTCAGCCATGTTACCACTGCCAGTGGTTCAATCGGGCTGATTTGACAGGCTTTGAAAAGTGGCAGGACAAGCAATCGCGGCCATGATCCGCAGAACCGTGTCGGCTATCAACCGGGATCATCGGCACATTTGCCCTTTGCCACGCCCAGCACCCCGACTCATGCCTGGGACAAACAGTGCCAGTCGCACCCGTTGTTCGGGAGAAAGTTCCGCCGCAGTCTCAAGCAATACCTGATGCCACAGCTCTTGAGAGACTCCAATGCGCTGCCGTAATTCGGCAAGAGCCTTGGACAAAGAGTCGGTGTCCCATGGATCTGCCTGGAGTGTCTCCCTCACCCGTTGCTGGGCCGCATGCAACGCATGCATGGAAGAGCGCACAGCGCTCTCCCTTTTATTCCAGACGGCAACCACCTCTGGACGTTGAGCCACATCCGTATTGAGCATGCCAAACCCCGCCATAAAGTGGTTACCTTGAACGGAAGAAGGCGCAGTACGCTTGCGGTCCTCCATCCACCAGGCCACCACCAACCCGGACAGGAACAGGTTTATCGCGAGCGAAACAAGCAGGATCACCAAAACAAGCCGCGATCTCTCCTGCACCGTGGCTACTCACCCTCCGTGGGTCCAAACAGCAGAAACACCGACTCATCCCACATCCTCTGATCTTGGGAGAAACCCGTTGTCGACCATGTCATTCCAAGCCCCAGGCCCAGCAGGGCAGAACAAGCCAGCACTGCGACTGGCCGCCACAAGGGACCAAAAGGCCACCACCAGTGCCCGTTTTCCGTCAGCGGGTGGTCTGCCATGGCCAATACCCTGGCACGCAGCCGTCCCGACGGCGTTTCAGGTGGAACCTGTGCCAACAAATCGTCCAAATCCTGGTCAGTGATGGTGTCGCTGTGCCATCGATCATCCGATCTGTTCATCCTATTCTCCCAATAACGTGTCGTGCCATGGTGTCAACAACAAACGGAGTTGTCGACGACTTCTGGCCAGCAGCGACGCCATGGCCTGATCGCTCAAATGCATCACGCCTGCAGCCTCGGCAACACGCAACCCCAACACGTTGACCAGTAACAGCGCAGTGCGGGAGCGCACAGAGAGACGAGCCATGGCTGCATCTAGGAGCTGTCGTTGTTCTGCCTGCTCCAGACGGGCCAAAGGCGACTCCCGGGCAGGTGCGGGCAGAGACTCCTCCATCTCAACCAAAAGTTCTGCATCATCCAGCGCGTGTTGGCGGTGCCGTAAGCGATCCATAGCCAGATTGTGGGCTACCCGATACAACCATGTGCCAATGCGGGCTTCAGATGTCCACCGTGGAGCCTGCTGCCAAAGTCGTGCAAACGTCTCCTGAGCGACATCTTCGGCATCCTGATGGTTATTCAGCATGCGCTTGGCCAGCATCAGGACACGCCCCAACTCCCGATCCACCAGAAGCCTCCATGCAGAAGCATCCCGTGCGGCCACCCGTTCCATGAGCAGCGCATCCTCCTGGATGCGCTGCTCGCGCATTTCGTGTTGGGACATGCCTTTCTCTTTGTCACCAGGCTACCCGTCTGTGCCCGATCCATCCCTTCCACCCCATTTCACGACCGTCACACGACATTGGGTTCTTTAACGCCAACCAGCCCCCCCCATGCCACGACCCGCACAGGGTCCCACAGAACCCCTGTCGGCTGCTGCGACTGCCATCCGCGGAGGCGTAAAGGCAACAAACTCCTCTTTTGACAGACGTCCGTCGTGATTCGTATCCAGGCTGGCCGACATGCGACCATACCGCAAGCCCAGGCCGTGGTTGGGCAAACCGGGGAGTTCCTCTTTGCTTAAATAGCCATCCTGGTTGCGGTCAGCGGCATCAAAATGAGATGCGCGCAGTTTGGTAAATTCTTCCCGTGTCATGGGGGCAGCCGTATTGAAGGCAGCCTGTTCCGCACAATACCGTCCCATTCCACACCCTCCTGCCCACGTGGGATGCGCCATCCCCTCCGCAGGCAGAAGCCAGACCAGACTGCCCAGTGCCACCAAAATCTGTGTCGTCTTCATGGGTGATTCTCCTCTTCCAAGGTTGGAAAGTTTCTCACCCCCTCTTGCTGCATTAAACGAAACAGACGCCTTTTCCCGTCGCCACAGCAGAAAAAAAATCCGCTCATATGCAGCACTGCCTCAGCTTTTTTCAGTCCCCAGCGTGCCCCGGTCATCCTCACTCTGTGACAATCTTGCCCGTGCCATCGATTTTCAGACAAGACCGTGTTTTTTCATCTTCTCGAGCAACTCTTCCTGGGAAACGGGTTTGGTTATGAAACCGTTGCAGTGCCCCTTTTTGAAGGCGTTCATGAACGAGACGGGATCATCCCGGTTGGTCTGCATAACAATGCAGGCAAATTCCTTGATATCCAATGAAGGGGCATGCACCTTTTTTTCCATCAAGCGGATTTGCACCAGAGCTTCCAGGCCATCCATGAAGGGCATATCAATATCCAACAACACGAATTTAAATGGTTTGTTAGCATACAGTGCCTCAGAAAATGCCTGCACGGCCTTCTCACCATCCTCGACCACAACGCATTCCCCATAGGCTTGCAGCATGGTTTTCAGCGTTTTCCGATAGATCAACTGATCGTCGGCGATCAAAATTTTCATGCTCGCTCCGTTCATTGTCATAAGGTGGCAGACTAACCAACGCACTCATTGGTAAAGAAAGCCGGAGCCGGTTCTTGCTCCGGCTTTCTTTTAAAATCAACGGCAAAGGCAAAGTCCCAGGGCTCTGCTCTGGACGGCCTTGATCATCGTTTCGGCCAGCAGGACATCAAAACGCGCCAGCCTGCCTGCGGCGCATGTTGAAAACGCCGCAGCAAAAAGCGGCTGCGGCTTCTTTGAAAAACAACGGCAACAGCAACGGCAAAGTCCCAGGGCGCTGCCCTGG
>JAMOAX010000086.1:0-13079 GCA_039908555.1 Magnetococcus sp. DMHC-8 | reverse complement strand
GGGAAGAGATCTCCACCCTCTGGCTGGAGGGGGCCCGTGCCCACCTGGGCTATGCCCCGGCAGACCGGCAGGCGTTTCAGCGGGACTTCGACTGGATGGCAATCCAGCGCAACCTGAAGGCCATCGGCATTTTTGGCCGTCTGTCACGCCGGGATGGCAAACATGGCTACCTGAACGACATTCCCCGCACCATGGGTTATGTGCGCGAAACCCTGGCCTGTTATCCGGAACTGGGCGAGTTGGACGACCTGATCGGACGCTATGCCCCATGACGCCGGTGCACGCCATGATCCTGGCCGCCGGACGGGGAGAACGGCTGCGCCCCTTGACTGATCATATCCCCAAGCCCCTGGTGGCGGTGCAGGGTCGCCCCGTCATCGTCTACGCGCTGCTGCGCCTGGCCCTACTGGGGGTGACGCGCATCGTCATCAATGCCTGTCACCTGGCGGACCAGTTGATGGACCATGTGGGCGACGGAACCCGCTGGGGGGTCCAGGTCACCTGGTCCCGGGAGCAGCAATGCCTGGATACCGGCGGCGGGGTGGTCAACGCCCTGCACCACATGGGCGATGCCCCTTTCCTGGTCGTCAACGGGGATATTCTCTGGAATGTCAACCTGCAGGCCATGCTGGCCACCTTCGACCCGCAGCAGATGGATGGTCTGTTGGGCCTGGTCATGCCCCCGGAGGGGAGTGGGGGCGACTTTGTCCTGGATACCGAGACCGGGCAGTTGCGGCGGGCGGCGGGCGCGGCCAACGCCCTGACCTATTCGGGCCTGTTGATGGTGGCGCCCCAGGCGTTGGCCCACTATCCGCCTGTCCCGTTTTCGTTGAACCGTTTTTTTGATGATGCCCTGCAAAACGGGCGCCTGCGGGGGTTTGCCCTGCAGGGCGGGTGGGCCGACATGGGCACCCCGGAACGATTGGCAAAAACGGCGGAAATGGCCTGGATTCCGGAAGGGATTTAGGGGTACAATGCCCGCAGGAGTGCGGTGGCGGGTGGTGCGTCCCCGCTCCGGCGAGCGACAAACGGTTGAACCAGGACAATTGAAAGGGGAGCTTTATGGATTTTTCTCTGGCACGCACCAACATGGTCAAGTCGCAGCTTGCGCCCAACGGGGTGGACAATCCCCTGTTGCTGGACGCCTTCCGGTTGACGCCGCGGGAACCTTTCGTGATCGACACCCACAAAGAGTTTGCCTACTCGGACCATGCCCTGCCCCTGGATGCGCGGCGGCGCGCCCTCAAGCCGTTGCAGGTGGCCCGACTGCTGCAGTCCTTGACCCTGGACAACGGTGACAGGATACTGGTGGTGGGGGCAGGTACCGGTTACGAGGCCGCCCTGCTGGCCAGCCTGCCGGTGACGGTGTTTGCCCTGGAGTCCGATCCCCGTTTGGCGGAACAGGGCCGGCAGCTCACCCCGCCCGGGTCTGTACAGTGGCATGTGGGCGATCTGGTGCTGGGTTGGCCTGAACAGGCCCCGTTTGATGGCATCCTGATCTGCGGCGCCATCGACGCCATCCCGAACCCGCTGCTGGCCCAGTTGAGCGGTCGGGGAGAGCTGGTGGCCATCGTCGGCCAACCGGGTGAACCGGTCATGCGGGCGGTCCGCGTCCGGGGCGGCCGGGATCAGCAGACGGACACCCTGTTTGAAACCGTCGCCTTTCCCCTCGTGGTGGAGGAACACCCGCAATCTTTTCGTTTGTGACCCATTCCTATCGGCTGGAGCGAGATGCACGTGAGTCTCATCGTACAAAAATTTGGTGGCACCTCGGTGGGCACCATTGAACGGATTCGGGCAGTGGCAGCCCGGGCGCTGGCGGCCCAGCGGGAAGGCCATCAGGTGGTGGTCACCGTCTCTGCCATGTCAGGGGAGACCAACCGGCTGGTGGCCCTGGTCGAAGAGATCACCGACCGGTACAACAAGCGGGAATATGATGTGGTGGTGGCTGCCGGGGAACAAATTTCCATCGGTCTGCTGGCCATCGCCATCGAGGCGATGGGGGGGCAGGCCCGTTCCTACCTGGGCTGGCAGGTGCGCTTTGTGACCGATTCCGTTCATTCCAAGGCCCGCATCCAGGAGATCGAAGAGCACCGCATCCGGGCTGACCTGGCCGCCGGTCATATCGTGGTCGTGGCCGGTTTTCAGGGGGTGGACGAGGCGGGCAATGTCACCACCCTGGGCCGGGGCGGTTCGGACACCTCGGCGGTGGCCCTGGCGGCCGCCCTGCGGGCCGACCGGTGCGACATTTATACCGACGTCGACGGAGTCTACACCAGCGATCCCCGCATCGTCTCCTCGGCGCGCCGGCTGGCCCGGATCTCCTACGAGGAGATGCTGGAAATGGCCTCCCTGGGTGCCAAGGTGCTGCAAACCCGGTCGGTGGAATTGGCCAAGAAATACAACGTGCCGCTGCGTGTCCTCTCCTCCCTGCAGGAGGGAGAGGGAACCTTGCTGACAGAGGAAGATGAACTCATGGAAAAAGTCATTGTATCCGCCATCACCCACAACCGGGACGAGGCCAAGATTACGGTCCTGGGTGTCCCGGACCGGCCCGGCGTGGCCGCCGCCCTCTTCGGGGCGCTGGCAGAAGCCAATATCAACGTGGACATGATCATCCAGAACATTTCCGCCAGCGGGGAAACCGATGTCACCTTCACGGTGCCCAGAGGTGATTACCAGCAGGCCATGGAGGTGCTGGCCGATCCCGTGCGGCACATTGGCGCCAAAGAGACCAGAGGAGATCGCACCATTGCCAAGGTGTCGGCGGTGGGGGTGGGCATGCGTTCCCATTCCGGGGTGGCCCAGCAAATGTTCAAGGCACTGGCCGCCGAGGGGATCAACATCCAGATGATTTCCACTTCCGAGATCAAGATTTCCGTCATCATCAACGAAAAATACATGGAACTGGCGGTTCGCACGCTCCACGAAGCCTTTGAACTGGACAAGGATGCCGGGGATCGTGTCATCGCCCGCTGATTCCATTCTCCTCTACGACACCACGCTGCGGGACGGTTCACAAAGCGAGGATGTGCTCTTTTCCGTGGTGGACAAGGTACGCATTGCCAAGCGGCTGGATGCCATCGGCATGGACTTCATCGAGGGGGGGTGGCCGGGGGCCAACCCCACCGACGATGCCTTTTTCCAGGAGATCAAACGGCATCCCCTCTCCCACAGCCGGGTGGTCGCCTTTGGCTCCACCAAACGGCCTGGAACCGAGGTCAAGACGGACCCGATCCTGGAAGGACTGCTGCGCACCGAAACCGGGACTGTCACCCTGTTCGGCAAGTCCTGGACCCTGCATGTCACCGATGCGCTGGGCATTGACCTGTCGGCCAATCTGGATCTCATTCACGACTCGGTCCGCTACCTCAAGGAGCGGGTTGATACGGTGTTTTTTGACGCCGAACATTTTTTCGACGGCCACAAGGCCGATGCCGACTATGCCCGACAGGTGTTGCAAACCGCCTGGGATGCGGGGGCCGATTATCTGATCCTGTGCGATACCAACGGCGGCTGCCTGGTCCCGGAGGTGGAGCAGATCACCCGGCAGGTGGCTGACCTGGCCCGTCAGCAGGGCATGGTCTGGGGCATCCATTGTCACAACGATGCCGGTCTGGCCGTGGCCAATACGCTGGCGGCGGTCGCCGCCGGGGCGACACAGGTTCAGGGCACCATCAATGGCATCGGCGAGCGATGCGGCAATGCGGATTTGATCGCCGTGCTGCCCAACCTGCTGCTCAAAATGGGCAAAACGACCGCCATCTCCCCCCAGCAGCTCACCCGGTTGACCGGCTTGAGCCGGTTTGTGGACGAAATTGCCAATCGCGTCCCCCAGAAAAACCAGCCCTTTGTCGGTACCTCCGCCTTTGCCCACAAGGGGGGGGTCCATGTGTCGGCGGTGCTGAAAAACACCCTGACCTACGAGCACATTCAGCCCGAACTGGTGGGCAACCAGCAGCGCATTCTGATCTCCGATCAATCCGGGCGCAGCAACCTGCTGGCCAAACTGGCCGAGTTCGGGATCACCGACCTGGACCCACATGATCCGCGCCTGGCCACCCTGCTGGATGACATCAAGGAACTGGAACACCGGGGGTTCCAGTTTGCCGGGGCAGAGGCCTCTTTCGAACTGCGGGCCCTGGAAGCCCTGGGCAGGCTGCCCGACTATTTTCAACTGCGGGGGTTTCGGGTCATTGACGAACGGCGGGTCAACGCCAACAATGAACGGGCCATGGGAGCAGAAGCCACGGTCAAGCTGTGGCTGGGAGAACGCCTGATCCATCTGGTCGGCGAGGGAGCCGGGCCGGTGGATGCCCTGCACGTCGCCCTCCGGCGTGCCCTGGAAGAATCTTATCCACAGGTCAACGACCTGCGCCTGGTGGATTACAAGGTGCGCATCCTGAGCGGTGACGGCACCGGGGCCAGGGTGCGGGTGTTGACAGAATGGCAGGACAACCAGCAAAATTGGGGCACGGTGGGTGTCTCGGACCATATCATCGCCGCATCATACGATGCCATGGTGGATGCAGTACGCTTTAAGTTGTACAAGGACGGCGTTTCCCCTGCATAGGAGAAACGGAATCGGGGTTGTCGCCATTTGATGGGAGGTTCTCAGACCAATGAAAAAAATAGAAGCCATTATCAAGCCTTTCAAGCTGGATGATGTCAAAGAGGCGCTGGCGGAGGTGGGGATTCAGGGCATCACGGTCTCCGAAGTGCGGGGATTTGGTCGGCAGAAGGGACATACGGAGCTCTACCGTGGCGCCGAATATGTGGTGGACTTTTTGCCCAAATTGAAGGTGGAGGTGGTGCTGGCCGACGAGTTGGTGGATCGGGCCGTCAAGGCGATTGAACAAGCCGCCCGGACCGGTCGGATCGGCGATGGCAAGATTTTTATCACCAACGTCGAAAGCGTCATCCGCATCCGCACGGGCGAACGGGATGAAAATGCCCTGTAACAACCGGCGTTGCGGGTGATCCCCACGGCAGGCTTCCCGGACAATGAGACGGCGCCATGGCAGCACCCCCGACGAGGGGATCTGCCCGCAGGCTTCCGCACGCGACGACAACGGCTTGGGCATGCACCATGAAAAGAGAACTGGGCAAGCTCTTCAAACAAGGAGAGATCATCTTTCGCCAGGGTGAACCGGCAGAGTGCATGTATGTCGTTCAGAAGGGAGAGGTGGAGCTGGTCGTGGAATCAGAGTACGGCTTCAAGCAATTGGCCGTACTGCGGAGCGGGGATGTGTTTGGCGAAGTTGCACTGTTTGCAGAAAAAGCACGCTTTGCGACAGCCAGGGCGGTGCAGGACACCTGGGTGGTCACCCTGGATGAAAAGGCCTTTGTCGGTCGCCTGCACCAGGACCCTTCCCTGGCCTTTCACATGATCCGCCAGATGGCTCACCGGATCTACGAGCAGGACCATCTCCTGATGCGCGGTTATTTCGACGAGGAGCATCGGGCCCACAACGTGCCGGGCTTTGTCAGTTACATCGACCTGGTCGCCCTGGTGGAAAAGGAGATGACCCGGGCCAAACGGCTCTGGCAGGCCCTGTCGTTTGCCATCATCGACATTGATCACTTTGACGCCCTGCGGGCCCAGTTCGGGGCCGTGATCGGCGAAGATTTGCTGACCGCCCTGGGCAATACGATCAAGGGGGTGCTGCGTCGCCAGGATGTGGTGGGGCGGTTCGGGGATGATCAATTCGGTCTGTTGTTGTATGAGACGGACGGTCAGGCGGCGGTCAGAGTGCTGGACAAGGTGCGCCGTTCCTTTCTCAATCTGTGGGGACGGGTGGAACATCCCGAGATCGTGGCCACCTTCAGTTGCGGCATTGCCTGCTACCCCGACCATGTGGGGTTGGCCCAGTTGCACAAGGCGGCCCACAAGGCCCTGTCCGACAGCAAGAAGGCCGGCAACCAGATCATGCTGGCCCCTCCCCCCAATCTGCCATAACCGGTCCCCGGCCCGAACGCGAATGAGGTGAATGGCATGCAACTGGTGGCCAACAGCCGGGTGGGGATCGTCGGGGGCGGGCCATCCGGCGCCATGACCGGTTTTTTCCTGCTGGAAATGGCGGAACGCCTGGGTCTGCCCATTGAGGTGGACATTTATGAATCCCGCGATTTTACCAAGCACGGGCCGACCGGCTGCAACATGTGCGCCGGAGTGGTCTCCGAATCCCTCATCCAGACCCTGGCCGCCGAAGGCATCCCCCTCCCCTCCTCCCAGGTGGTACAACGGGGCATCGATTCCTATGTTTTGCACACCTCCGACCTGCCGGTCGTGACGATTCATACCCCCGTGAACGAGGTGCGCATTGCTGCGGTCTATCGCGGCGCCGGGCCCAGAAAACCGACAGGGGAGCAGTTGTGGACCAGTTTTGACCATTTTTTGCTGGAGATGGCCCGCCGCAAGGGGGCCAATATTCTGCCCATGCGCGTGACCGGTCTGGCCTGGGACGCAGGGCGTCCCCGGGTGCTGGCCCGGGGCGAGCACGCCCGGACCTATGACTTTCTGGTCGGGGCGGTGGGGGTCAATTCGGCGACGCTGGAAAAATTTGGCGAGTTGGGATTTTCCTTTGAACCGCCCCAGGTCAACAAGGGATTTTTGTCCGAAATTTATCTGGGCGTCGAGCAGATCCAGCGCTACATGGGCAGTTCCCTGCATATTTTCCTGCTGGACATTCCCCGTCTCAAGTTTGCCGCCCTCATTCCCAAGGTGGAATATGTGACCATCTGCCTGCTGGGTGAACAGATTGACAAGGCCCTGATCCAGCAGTTCATGGAAACACCGGAGGTGCGTCAGTGTTTTCCGCCCGACATGCAGTGGTCCATGGCGGACAAAGGGTGCGAGCAGCAGCCGGGCCAGGCCTGCCATTGCGGCCCCCGGCTCAATCTGGGGCCGGCCATCAACCCTTTTGCCGATCGGGTGGCCATGGTGGGCGATGCCGCCGTCACCCGTCTTTACAAGGACGGCATCGGTGCTGCTTATATCACTGCCAAGGCCTGCGCCGTCACGGCCCTCTTTTTCGGCATTGCCGAACCCGACTTCCGACAGCATTACCAGCCCGTGCTGCAGCGGATTGCCCTGGACAACCGCATCGGTCGCTTCATCTTCTGGATAACCCTGTTCTACCAGGAATGGAATTTTTTGCGGCGGGGCATGGTGCAAATGGTCAAGGATGAGCAGCCCATGCCCGGACAGCGGCGACAGATGAGCCGGGTATTGTGGGATACCTTTACCGGTTCGGCCTCTTATCGGGAGATCCTGTTCCGGACGCTGCATCCCCGTTTTTTCATCCGCCTGCTGATGGCCACGCTGCGGGCCTGGCTGGCCCATTTGCGCACCAACAGGTGATTCGCCATGTCCCTGCCCGACTGGAACACATCATCAGTGTTGTTCCTGGCCCTGCTGCTGGCAGGCCATCTGCTGGAATCCCTCGCCCTGGTGCTGGACAGCCGTCACCTGCGCCGACCGCTGCCCGCCCTGCTGGCCACCCGGGTGGACGGAGAAACATGGCATAAAACCCGGGCGTATACCCAGGCACGCCACCGGCTGGCCCTCTGGGAGTCGACCTTCAACCTGCTGTTCCTGATAACATTCTGGTTCATGGGCGGTTTCGGCTGGTTGGACCGGTGGGTCACGGCGTGGCAGATGGACCAGATCGCTACCGGTGTCGTCTACATCGGCCTGCTGTTGCTGGGCTCCTACGGCCTCAACCTGCCCTGGACGCTCCAGGCCACCTTTGGCCTGGAGGCCCGTTTCGGTTTCAACCGGACCACCTGGCGCACGTTTGTGGGCGACCAGATCAAGGGGGTGCTGCTGGCGGTGCTGCTGGGCGGGCCCTTGCTGGCCGGTCTGCTGGCGATTCTGGAACAGGCCGGATCGCTGGCCTGGCTGTATGGCTGGCTGGCCACGACCCTTTTTGCCCTGATCATGCAGTGGGTGGTGCCTCGCTGGATTTTGCCACTGTTCAACCGCTTCACCCCCCTGGCCGACGGCGAGGTGCGACGCGCCATCCTGGCCTATGCCCAGTCGATCCATTTTCCCGTCGCCCATATTTTCGAGATGGACGGATCACGCCGCTCCAGCAAGGCCAACGCTTTTGTCACCGGCCTGGGAGGCAACCGGCGCATCGCCCTGTTTGACACCCTGATCAGGCAGCATACCGTCCCCGAACTGGTGGCCATCCTGGCCCATGAAATTGGCCATGCCCGTCTGCGACACCTGCACAAAATGCTCTTCCTGGGCGTGTTGCATACCGGCCTCCTTTTCCTGCTGCTGTCGGTACTGCTGGCATGGCCGGGGTTGTATCAGGGATTTTTCGTGGAGGGTATGCCGATCCATGCGGGTCTGGTCTGCTTTGGCATGGTGATCGGACCCATCGATCTGCTGGTGGGCCTGGGGTTCAAGAAGCTGTCCCGTCGCTTCGAATACGAGGCCGACCGGTTTGCCGCAGAGACCGCCCCGGACCCCGCGGCCTTGACGACCGCCCTGTACACCCTGGCCCGGGAAAATCTGGCCAACCTCATGCCCCATCCCTTTTATGTCATGCTCCATTACAGCCATCCGCCGCTGCTGGAACGGGTGGCAGCATTGGCAGACCGGGGCACCGGGTTTGACAAACCCCACCCCTCCACCGGGGCCGGGGCATGACCCGGCACCCACAAGAACCGACCCTGCTGTGCAAAAAATGTGCGCCCGTTTTTTCCGTCGCTGGCAAACCGGGGCGGTTTGGTGGTATAAGTCACGTTCGACAGGGAGATCGAACCTACTATCTCGCCACATCATTTAACCTGATGGTGGCCCGTGTTTCACGCGAAGGAGACCCGCATGACTGATCAAGAGGAAGCAAAAACGGCTGAACCGGAAGACAAAAAAGCCAAGGAACACAAGGAGCCCAAGGAGCCCAAGGAGCCCAAGGCCAAAGCCGCCAGCTCCAAGGAGCCCCGGGAATTGCCGTTCAGTATAGATGACAAGACCGGCAAAAGAAAAAAGATCGCCAAGATAAGCGAGGAGGACTACCTCAAGGAGCTGTCCAGACTGCATATAGAACTGGTCAAGCTGCAGGAGTGGATCAAGATCAAAGGCTTGAAAGTCATGGTCCTGTTTGAAGGGCGTGATGCCGCCGGCAAGGGCGGGGTGATCAAGCGCATCACCGAGCCCTTGAGCCCCCGGATCGTCCGGGTGATGGCCCTGGGCACCCCCACCGAACGGGAAAAAACCCAATGGTATTTTCAACGGTATGTGACCCATCTGCCCGCTGCCGGGGAGATGGTGTTGTGCGACCGGAGCTGGTACAACCGCGCCGGCGTGGAACGGGTGATGGGGTTTTGCACCGAGGAGGAGTATCAGGAGTTCCTGCGCTCCTGCCCGGAGTTTGAACGGATGCTGGTACGCTCCGGGATCATTCTCATCAAATACTGGTTTTCGGTCAGTGACGAAGAACAGGAAAAACGGTTTGTCAGTCGCACCAAGGACCCCACCAAGCAGTGGAAGGTCAGCCCCATGGATCTGGAATCCCGGTTGCGCTGGGAAGATTATTCCCGGGCCAAGGATGCCATGTTTGCCTACACGGACATCAAGCAGGTGCCCTGGTATGTGGTGGATGCCGACATCAAGACCCACGCCCGTCTCAATTGCATCAGCCATCTGTTGAGCCAGATTCCGTACGAGGATCTGCTGACCGTCAAGGAGCCTATGAAGCTGCCGCCCCGGAAAAAGTCTTCCGGCTATGTGCGGCCCCCCATCGAAGAGCAAACCTGGGTACCCTACAAGTATCACGGGTGAGCACGTCGGTCTGACGCCACACTGGTGGACCGGCAAACCTGAATTGACGGGTGCAAGCCATTCCAACATCGCCAGATTGCCTGCGGCGCATGCTGAGGACGCCGGAGCAAAAACCAGCTCCGGCTTTCTTTTAAAATCAACAGCAACGGCAAAATCCCAGGGCTCTGCCCTGGACCCGCCAGGGGGGTGACCCCCCTGGACCCGCAGCAATTTTTCAAAGCCTCTGTCCAACAGGCCAGCCCCATGATCGCAGCGGCGTTTCCGGACTCCCTTGCGTCATCCTGGCCGACCGGACACCGTTACCGGCCCGACCGGCTCTCCAGCCAGGCGCGGGTCAGGCGTTGCGCCTCCTCCATCTGGGCAGAGGTCATCAACTGGGCAATCTTGTCCCGCGCCCCGGACGCCTTGCCAAACCCGCTGCGCACCGCCAGACTGGTCCACATGTAGGCCGCCACCGTGTCCCGGGGCACCCCCTGACCCAGAATGTGCAGGATACCCAGCACAGCCTGTGCCTGTGCCCAACCCTGTTCCGCCGCCAGACGATACCAGCGGGCCGATTCCACCGGGTCCTGCGCCACCCCCTGACCCCGCCAGTAGGAAAGACCAACCTGACTCTGGGCCTGGGCATCACCCCGTTCCGCCGCCTGGCGATACCAGCGCACCGCCTCCCGGTCATCCTGGACAACCCCCTGGCCAGTCGCGTACATGTTGCCCAGATTGAGCTGAGCCTCCGCAAAACCATGCTCCGCCGCCTTGCGATACCAGGCGGCCGCGGTCTCGTAATTTTGCGGCACCGCCCTGCCCTTGTAGTACATGAACCCCAGCAGACTTTCCGCCTGGGCATTCCCCTGCTGCGCCGCCTTCCGATACCAATGGATGGCCTGCTGATAATCCTGCGCCACCCCTTCGCCATACTCGTACATCAGACCCACGCTGCTCTGCGCCTGGGGATCGCCCCGCTTGGCCCGCGCCAATACCCGGTCAAACTCCCTCGCCATGCCCAGGCAAAAGAACAACAACACCCCCACCACCATCCATGCACGCCACTTCATGATCAACTGTCCACCTCCGGCACGACCAGGCAACCCACCTCGGCCACCTGACGAAACGTTTCCCGCACCCGGGCCAACAGGCGCAACCGGTTGTGGCGCACCGCCGGGTCCGGGTCCATCACCAGCACCTCGTCAAAGAAGTGGTCAATCACCGTCCGCAGGCCCGCCAACTGCTGCAGGGCCTCGGCATAGGCCCGCTGCTGGACCAGGGTCGCCACCGTCTCCGCACACCCCTGCAGTGCCCGGTACAACGCCTGCTCCACCGGCAGACCGAGCCGGGCCTCGTCCAGGGGCCCTTCCCAGCCTGTCCCGCCCGACTTGTCCAACAGATGGGCGATCCGCTTGTTGGCCGCCACCAGGGCGGCACAGGCCGGCAGCGTCTTGAATACGGCCAGGGCCCGCACCCGCAACACCATATCCCACACATCATCCCGCTCCAGCACCTGCACCGCCTCCAGCAGATCGCCGTCATACCCCTCCGACTTCATGAAGGCCGTGAGACGACCATGGAAAAAGGCCAACAACTGCCGCACCGTCGGCTCCACATCCTCCTCCAGCACTCCCGTTGCGTACAAACCATGGGCCGTGCGCACCACCTCCCGCAACGGCAGATGGTGCTGACCCGCCAACACCATGCGGATCACCCCCAGCGCGGCCCGCCGCAGGGCAAACGGGTCCTTGGTACCCGTCGGCGCCAGACCGACCGCAAAACAGCCCACCAGGGTGTCCAACTTGTCCGCCAGCGCCACCAGCGTGCCCAGGCGGGTGGCCGGCAGCGCGTCGGCCATGCCCTGGGGACGGTAGTGATGACGAATGGCGATGGCCACCTCCGGATCGCCTCCCTCTTCCCGCCAATAATGGCTTCCCATCACCCCTTGCAGTTCGGGAAACTCCCCCACCATGCCGGTGATCAAATCGCACTTGCTCAACAGGGCCGCCTGCTCCACCTGTTCCGCCGTGGGCCGCGGCTCGACAAAACCGGCCACCCATTCGGCCAACCGACTCATGCGCACCACCTTCTGATGGAGCGTGCCCAGTTTGGCCTGAAAGACCACCTGGCCCAGACCGGTCAAACGGTCTGCCAGGGGTATCTTGCGGTCCTCGTTCCAGAAAAAGGCGGCATCCTCCAGGCGGGCCCGCAACACCCGCTCAAACCCCTGGACCAATACCGCCTGATCGGCCGTTTCCAGATTGGCCACGGCGACAAAACAGGGCAACAGCCGGCCATCCCCTCCCGCCAGCGGCACATATTTTTGGTGATGCTGCATCGAGGTGGTCAACACCTCCGGGGGAATGGCCAGATAACCGGGATCAAACCGTCCCAGCAGCGGCACAGGCCATTCGGTCAGACAGGCGTTTTCGGTCAACAGGGCCGGCGACAGCAAAGCCTGCCCACCCACCTCCCGCGCCCAGCGCGCCACCCCGGCGCGGATCAACTCCTCCCGCTCGGCCTGATCCAGGATGACCCGGGCGGCGCGCAAGGCCTGTCGATATCCCTCCAGCCCCTGTCCGAACCAGGCGGAATCGACAGGCAACGGTCCGGGTGCCATGAAACGGTGTCCCTGGGTGACCGCTCCTGCCACCAGACCATCCTCTGTCACAAAAGGCAGCGGCTGGCCATCCAGCAGGGCCACCATCCAGCGCAATGGCCGGACAAAACGCATCGTGCCCGCCCCCCAGCGCATCGATTTTTTCCAGGGAAAGGTGGCCAACAGCCCGGTCATCAGGCGGGGCAGCAACACCGTCGCCGGTTCGCCGGTCTGCCGCAACCGGTATACCAGATAGACCCCCCTGGGTGTGGTCTGCCGGACCAACTCGGCCACCGTCACCCCGCAACTCCGGGCAAATCCCTCGGCAGCCGCGCTGGGGGTGCCATCGGCGGCAAAGGCCCGCTCCAAGGCCGGACCACGCCGTTCCTCCTCCCGGTCCGCCTGCCGGGCCGCCAAACCCGTCACCCAGACCACCAACCGCCGGGGAGTACCCTGACCCACTACCCGGGTTTCGCCTTCCACCCACAGCCCGGCTTCCCGCAGTCCACCCTCCAGCTGGCTCGGCAACGCTGCTATGGCCCCCGGCAACAGCCCGGCCGGAATCTCCTCGCAGCCGATCTCCCAGAAAAAGGTGTGGCGTTCACCGGTCAACCCGGACAATGGCGCCACCGCCTCTGCCGGACAGGAGAGGGCAGGCTCCCCCTTCAGCAGGGGAAAACCCAACCTCTCCCGTTGCGCCAC
>JAMOAX010000085.1:0-13138 GCA_039908555.1 Magnetococcus sp. DMHC-8 | reverse complement strand
CCAGGAACAGCCTGCGCCGCCCGCCGCCGCCAGAGGGCCTGCTCCGGCAGCCGTGGCCGGGCCTGTGGCAGTACAGGCGCCGACCGCCCCGGTCGCGCCTGGCGCGTCGGAACCTTTCGTACTGGAAAATTTTCCCAACCCGGTAAACGACGCCCTGCGGGAGGGGCGCCGGTTTTTTGAGCTCAGCGTTGAGGTCACCCAGGAAGGGGAGCAGGACAGAAGGGAGTTTGTCAATCAGTTTTGCCAGCTGGTCGAGTCGGTCGGCACGGTGGTCGACATCAAACCGCCCCTGGGAGCAGGGGGCAGCGTACCCACCTTGCCGAATCGCCATCTGCGATTGCTGGTCTCCACGGTCCTGACGGCCGACTTGTTGCAGGATATCGTACAACTGGCGCCGCAAGCCATTCAACCGGTGGCCATTCCCGCCGCCATGGCCCAGGCGGTTGCGCCTCCGGCGGCCCCTGTGGCAGCAGCCAAACCGGCGGCGGTCGAAGAGGCTCCCAAACTGCCCGTCAAGAAGCCGGCCACGCCCAGTTCCCACCTGCTCAAGCCGCGCGCCGGCACGGAGACTGGCAAGACGGCGCAGCAGTCGGACGACAAACCGAAAACCGGTCAGCCGACGGTGGAGGAGACCCTGCGGGTCAGCGTTGCCCTGCTGGATGAGCTGATCAACATGGCAGGCGAACTGGTGTTGACGCGCAATCAGTTGATTCGGGCCACCTCCAGTTTTGTGGCGCAATCTCCCCATCTGGCCTCGCTGGTACAGAGCATCGATTCGGTAACCAGCCGCATTCACGGCAAGGTGATGCAGGCCCGCATGCAACCGGTCAATGTGGTATTCAATAAATTTCCCCGGATTGTCCGGGATCTGGCCCTCAAGTTGGGCAAGAAGATCGACCTGGAGGTACGGGGCGGTGACGTGGAGTTGGACAAATCGGTGATTGAACATTTGTCCGACCCCTTGACCCACATGATCCGCAACGTCGCCGACCATGCCATCGAGTTGCCCAAGGATCGGCAGGCGGCTGGCAAACCGGAGGGGGGCCGGGTGGAACTGGCTGCCTATCACGAAAACGGCATGGTCAATATTGCGCTGATCGATGACGGAGCGGGTATCGACTCGGAGAGGATCAAGGTCAAGGCGATTGAGAAGGGTCTGATCACGGAGTCTCGCAGCAATGAGATGAGCGAAGATGAGCTGCTCGATCTGATTTTCGCCCCCGGTTTTTCCATGGCCAAGAAGGTGTCCGACGTTTCCGGGCGCGGGGTGGGCATGGATGTGGTGCGCACCAACATTGAAAAGCTGCGCGGCACGGTCCAGATCACCTCCAAGGTGGGCAAGGGTACGCGCATTGTCCTGAAATTGCCGTTGACCCTGGCCATTATTCCCGCCATGATCGTCTCGGCGGGCAAGCTCCGGTTTGCCATCCCCGAGATCGGCCTGATTGAGATCGTGCGCGTGGCGGAAACCGATTTGGCCAAGCAGATTCAAATGGTCTGTGACGCCCCTGTCCTCTCGCTGCGGCACACCCTGTTGCCGCTGGTGGACCTGGCCAGCACCCTCGGTATTGACACGCCGGAAACCAGCGACAACGGCGCCACCCGCTGGCTGGACATTTGGCTGCAGCAGCATACCCAATTGCAGACCGACGGCGCCTCTGCTGCTGCCAACCGGCCCAAAAAGCGCCCTCCCGGTCATTCCATCAGCCATTACAGCCAAGCCATCTATGTCATGGTGATCAATGTGAGCGGTAACACTTTTGGTCTGGTGGTGGACGATGTACTGGACAGCGAAGAGATCGTCGTGAAGCCGCTGCCCTCCTATGCCAAGGATACCACCTGTTTTTCGGCGGTGACCATCCTGGGCGATGGCAGTGTCGCCTCGATCATCGACTATTCCGGCATCGTGGAAAAGGCCAAGATCAACTTCAGCAGCCTGGATGCCGCCAGTGCCGACCTGGAAGAGGTCACCCGGGCGGCCCTGAGGGAAAGACAGAACATTATTCTCCTGGAAACCCGGAGCGGCCTGGTCATGGGCATCGTCAACAACATGGTCAGCCGGGTGGAGGTCATTCAGAGAAGCAAGTGTCGGATGGAAAACATCAACCATCAGTCCTACCTGCACTATAATCACGTCACCTTTCACGCCCTGTATCCCGATGAAATTCTGGGTCTGGAGGGCAGCGGTCTGGTGCTGGAACCGGTGCGTGAGGAACAGGAGGAAGAGACTTTTTGCATGGTGGTCCCCGCCATTGCCGGCCTGCAGGTGGGCCTGATGTTTTCCAGGATTGTGGACACCATGGAGGCCTACATTGACCTGGACTGCCATGTCATCCAGGCGGACGGACTGTTTGGCACCGCCCGGATTGATGGGCGTCTGGTGCTGTTTCCCGACCTGAACCGGTTGTTCCAACTGGCAGGCATCATGCCGACCAGCACGGAATCCCCGGTGGACTATGACGGACTGAAGGCCCTGGTAGTGGATGATACCCCGTTCCTGCGCATCGTCACCTCCACCTATCTCTCCCAGGCCGGCTTTTCGGTGGAACAGGCAGAAGACGGATTGACCGCATTGCAACGCTTGAAGGGCAACCCGTACGATCTGGTGGTCACGGATATCAATATGCCTGCGATGGATGGTCTGGAATTGGCCAAGGAGATTCCCGGCACCATGAACGCGGATACACCCATGATTTCAACAACATCGTTCATATCTTCCGATCTGGTGACCCGGTGTGTGCGGGCAGGCATGGTGGGGTGTGTTCCCTCCACAGACAAATTTCGTTTGATGAACATGTTGGCGACTCTGAAACGGGTTTGATACATCCGGTTTCTGGCTACTCTTGTTGGAGTGACAACCCATGCTGGTCAGCACCTTTCACTTGGGCAATATTTATATCGGGGTGGATATTTTGTTGGTGCGGGAGATCAACCGCTCGATGGAGTACACGCCGATTCCCGGTTCGCCGAATTATATCCGTGGCATGCTGAACATTCGCGGGCGCATCATCACCCTGTTTGACCTGAAGCGGCGTTTTGCCTGGTCAAAAGAGGAGCTGACCCGGCATGACGGCAAGGACAAACAACCGGGTGGCGAGCCCAAAAAGCAGTACAATGTCATCATGAAGACCCATCATGAAGTCATGCGCATCAATCGCCGGTTGGCGGATACCCAGTGCACATGGGAAGATCCGGTGGGACTGGTGGTGGATCGCCTGGGAGATGTACGGAACGTATCGGATGACCATATCCTGCCGCCACCGGCCAATCTCAAGGGCATTTCCGCACCATTCATCCGGGGCGTGGTGCGCATCGAAAAGGAGCTGCTGGTCATTCTCAACGTTGCCAAGATTTTTGGCGTGGACGAACATGCCGGGGCGGGTGCGGCGGCGGATGCCTGAATTCACTGATCTCAGAGGACGGGACAAGGGAACGGTCAACCCTCCCCTCCGGGTCATGGTGGTCGATGACACGACGACCTATCGCATGATCGTGCGCCAGTCTGCCGAAGCCGTTGCCGGTATCAATGTGGTGGATTTTGCCACCAACGGTCGCATCGCCATGGACAAGTTGAGCCGGACCCCGGTCGATGTGGTGTTGCTGGACGTGGAAATGCCGGAAATGGACGGTCTGACCACGCTGCGTCACATTACCGAGCAATACCCGCATATTGCAGTGGTCATGGTCAGTGCGGCTTCCCATACCAACGCCGACATCGTCGTCGAGTGTCTCAACTCCGGTGCGTTTGACTTTGTCACCAAGCCCCTGGAAAGCGACATGGATCGTTCCAAGGGGGCGCTGGTCGCCAGTCTGAGACCCATTCTGACACTCCTGGCCCGGCGAGGCAGGCGCCCGACCACAACGGCACCCGCGCCGGTCGCGCCCTCCTTCGGGCGCCTTCCGGTCTCCCCGCCGGTGGTCGCGACCGGGGACGAACCGATAACCGAGCGTCGCGAAACAAGCCGTCCGCCACCCCCGGTTGCGCGTCCCCCGGCCGGTTTGCCGCCGGCCGGCAGGACCGAGACCGCAATGCCCGTCCAGGCCAGGAAAGTGGCGGTCGCCCGCCCGGCCGGTCGGGAACCGGCGCCGACCGCCCTGATCTGGGACCAGAAGCCGGCCATCCTGTTGATCGGCTCTTCCACAGGCGGGCCGGCCGCCCTGACCCGCCTGTTGAGCGACATTCCTCCCGGACTGCCCATTCCGGCCATGATCGTGCAGCACATGCCGCCAATGTTCACCCTCTCCCTGGCGGCCCAGCTTGCCCGGTCCACCGGGCATACGGTCCAGGAGGCCGGCCACGATCAGGCATTGGAACCGGGTCGGATTCTGCTGGCACCGGGGGGACGCCACATGTCGGTCAAAAAACAGGGAGGTCTGCTGCGCACCGTCCTGAACGACGGTCCCAAGGTGAACGGCTGTCGTCCCTCGGTGGATGTGTTGTTCATGTCTGTGGTCGCCTCCTTTGCCGAACCGGTGCTGGCCGTCGTGCTGACCGGCATGGGCAATGACGGCGCCAATGGGGTAAAAGGTTTGAAACGGTCAGGGCGAACCTATTGCGTCACCCAGTCCAGGGAGTCGTGTGTCGTGTACGGCATGCCCCGGGTGGTGGAAGAGATGGGCCTGTCTGATGCGTCGCTCGCCCTGGACCAGATGGGTGCGCACATTTCTGCCTTGTGCCGGGCATAAGGAGCACCGGTCCATGGGCGTGTCGACCACCATTTCCCCGGAAGAGTTCCAACGGATCAAGCGATACATGCGGGAGCATACCGGCATTGATATCCAGTCCGGCAAGGAATATTTTGTGACCAGCCGTCTCTCTCCCCTGCTGCTGCGGAGCGGTTGCCCGAACTTTACCGTGCTGTTCCAAAAGCTGGAGCGCGATACCGGGGCCTTGCGTACCCAGGTTGTTGATGCCCTGACCACCCATGAAACCCTCTGGTTCCGGGATGAATCGTTCTTCAACGCTTTGGCCGATACGGTATTGCCCCAACTGGTTGCGAAGGCCCGCCGGCGTGCCCCGGTACGCATCTGGTCGGCCGCTTCCGCAACCGGTCAGGAAGCCTATTCGGTGGCCATGTTGCTGGATTTTGTAGGCCGCAAAACGGACCCGAACTTTAATCTGGGTTCCTTTTTTATTCTGGGCACGGACATATCCCTCGCCTCCCTGGCAACCGCCCGGCAGGGAAGGTACAACCACCTGGCCATTTCCCGTGGCATGCGTTCCGAATTTCTGGACCGTTATTTTACCAAAAATGGCGATGTCCACGAGGTGATTCCATCCATCCGCCTGGCAGTCCGGTTCGAACCTTTCAATCTGAAGGACAACCCGACTGCCCTGGGTATGTTTGATCTGATTTTATGCCGAAATGTGTTGATCTACTTTACCGACGATCTCAGACAACAGATCTGCGAACGCATGCTGGCTGCACTGGCGCGGCCTGACGGCTATTTTGCCGTCGGTGCCTCCGAGTCGCTGCTCGGCCTGAATGTGAGGTTCAAGCAGGTACCGATAGGACGGGCCGTGCTGTACCAGCCCATGCTGTAGCAGGGCTTGAGGTGGTGCGGATTTTTGCTTGACTTGCCCGGCGGAAAATATCACCCTGGTCCGGTTCGGGGGAATGCGCCTCTGTTTCGTCTCGCACTGAGGTCCAACTTTTATCAAGGAGAAAGTAATGCGTGTGCTGATTGTGGATGATTCCAGCGTGATGCGCAAAATTGTCGCCCGGGGGTTGCGTCAGGCTGGCTTCCAGATAGACGAGATACTGGAAGCGGGGAACGGTCAGGAGGGTATGGATGTGCTGCAGGGCTCCAAACCGGTGGATCTCATCCTGTCCGACTGGAACATGCCGGTCATGGATGGCTTGACCTTTGTCAAAACCGTGCGCAGCGGTCCCCTGGCCATGCAGGCCATTCCCATCGTCATGGTCACCACCGAGGGTGGAGAAAGCAAGGTGGAGGCCGCCGATGCGGCCGGTGCCAACGGCCATATCAAAAAGCCGTTCACCCCGGAAATGCTGCAGGAAGTGCTGACCAAATTCATGAAGTAGTCGCACTGCGCAGTCAACCGGGTTGCATACTGACCAATCCAGACAAACGGACCGAGCATGGATATTCCCGATCAAATCGCCAGGAAGGCCAGGCCATTCTTTCTGAATTTTTTTCAGAGGCTTGCTGATGATCTGAATACCCTTGTGGACGCGCCCGTGGAGTGCACCCTGACCGACATGGCCCTGGCGCACGGCGAGGAGGATCTGGGCCTTCTGTTTGAGACAGAAAACAGCGTGGCCCACGCCCTGGAGGATGGTCTGCATACCGGCACCATCCACATGATCATGGATGCCTCGGCTGCCATCGCCCTGTCGGGCCTCATGATGATGCTCCCGAAGGCGGTCGTCCAGAAAAATGTCAAGGTCCGGGAGTATACGGAGGAGATCCAGGAGGGTTTCCATGAGGTTGCCAATCAGATCATGGGCAGCCTGAACACCCGCATGGAAGAAAAGTTGGCCGGCAGTCATCTGTTTCTGGATGCTGTCGAGCATATGGATGCCGGCGCGATACCGGCTCCCCTGAATCCGGCCATCACCTACCTGGATGTCGGCATGGAGATCACGGTCTCCGATTTTCGTGCCGCCCCGGTCCGTTGGCTGCTCGCCAGGAAGGTGGCCGATACCCTGCTCAAACTGACCATTCCGCCATCGCCGGAAGAGGCGGCCATGGATGGTGAAGCCGCGGCGGCGGCAGAGCCACCGCCACCGCCCGTCACGGCGGCGCCCCCGCCACCCAAGGCACCCGATGTTGCCGAAGATTATGAATTTGATGCCCGGGCCGGCGACCTGCTGGCCAGATCGTCCGGGGATGCCTTGCCGGCTCCGGACGAACCGGGAGGGTTGCGGGTGGTCATGACCCTGCCGCCCTTCACTTTGAATGAGCAGACAGAGGTGATGCAGGCCGTGGTCGCCCTGTTCCAGGATGGCTACCGCTATATCGGGGTGGAACGCCAGGGCGCGTTGCTCCGCATCATCAGCCAGAGTGACGTGCGCCGCGTCATGGGGGCTTTTTACGGTTCCAAGGCCGTCACCCCCCGGGAAAAGGCGCTGTTGTCGCTTCCCGTCGGCAGGCTCAACGAGCAGCAACGGCTGGTCTCGATCACTGCCACCGGGTCGATCAATCAGGCCGCCGATCTTCTCAAGGCCAACCAGTTCTACGCCCTGCCGGTCGTCAACGGCATCGGCATGCTGCGGGGATTTGTCCCCGTTCACTCCCTGCTTGCTTATTTTCGCAAGAAAGCCTGAATCACTTTTGCATCTGGTAGATGGTCGGCGCGACCGCGACAACAGGCACCTGCAGCTTGTTGAGCGTCTCGGAATGGCCGATGAAAAAGTATCCGCCGGGCACCAGATGGCGGCACAGTTTGTTGACGATCTTTTCCGCCGTCGGTCGATCAAAATAGATCAAACAGTTGCGACAAAAAATGATGTCCATGGGGTTGGGAATCCGGTATTCGTTGTCCATGAAATTCAGGTGCTGAAAGCGCACCATGTCACGAATTTCCGGGATCATGCGGACCCGCGGCGTCGTCCGGTCCTTGCTGCGCAGCATGTACCGGTGCTTGAGGGGCAACGGCACCGGATCAGCCTTCTCCATGTCGTAGACGGCATGCTCGGCGTGCTGCAAGGCCCGTGTCGAGAGATCCGTCCCCAGAATGCTGGCCTTGTAGCCCCTGTGCCGGCTGGCAAACTCCTGGATGACCATGGCCATGGTGTAGGGCTCTTCTCCGGTGGAGCAGGGTGCGCTCCAGATGCGCATCGGCCTGCTGAGACCGGCCCCCGTTTCCTGCATCAGGGCAGGCAGACCCGTGTCGGTCAGGAAGGTGAAATGATTGGGCTCCCGAAAAAAGTCGGTTTTGTTGGTGGTGACGATATCCAGAAAATGGATCAACTCCTGCGTGGTGTCATTGGGGTCCAACACCCAGTCGACATAATCGGAAAAGGAGTGCAACTTGAGCAGGCGCAGCCGCTTTTGAATGCGGGCGGTCAGCATGGACTTTTTGGACAACGGCATCTGAATGCCGCTCGTGGACTCGATGAACGCACTCAGACGCGAAAAATCCTTGTCAGACAAGGTGATTCTTTCCGAGGTCTGGGCATTGAAATCATTCATGGGGATGGGCGACTCACTTGACGGATATTCCACTCCTGCACCCCCAGAGGATGGCCACCTGTCGTGCAAAAGTCAACGAAAAAAGGTGGAAAAGGTTTGCCCCGGTCACTAAAAAAAAATGATTTTCGGGGCGCGTGTAGGGTGGTGATTCTGCCGGAAAGGGGCTAGAATCGGCGGCAGTGTGTGGAGCGGGTGAACCGCAGAACCGACAGGGGGAGTAGGCAGATGGCTGAACTGAGCGATGACGACTTGCTCAACGAATTGAAGACAAGATTCTATCATACCAAGCAAACCTTGTATGACCTGAAGATTGTCAGCAGACGACTGGAAGAGGTCAACAGAAAGCTGCAGATCTCCGAACAGGTGAAGAGCAATTTTGTCTCTCACATGAAAAACGAGATCAACAACCCCCTCTCCTGCATCCTGGGGTTGGCCCAGCAACTCCGGTCCCACGATCTGGACCGGGAGACCGTGGTCAATATCGCCAACTCCATTTTCGCGGAAGCCTTCAGTCTGGACTTCCAGTTGCGCAATATTTTTGCCGCTGCGGAACTGGAAGATGGCGCCACCTTGCTGCAACCCGCCACAGTGGACGGACACTCCCTGATCGTGCGGGCCGTCAATGATTTTTCTCACTTGATCCAGGCCAAAGAGCTGAACGTCTATTTCCTGGGCAAAAAACTGATGCCCGGCGCCCCTCCCCCCGTCGAACAGGATGGCGACAAACTGTTTTTCCAATCCGATGCAGACAAGCTGGAACTGGTCATGCAAAATCTGCTCTCCAATGCCATCGAATTCAACAATCCGGGGGGACGGATCGACCTGGACATCAGTGTGATCGAAGACCGCCTGGTCCTGTCGGTGACCGATACGGGTATCGGTCTGGATACCGATCAATTGGAACGCATCTTCGACCGCTTTACCCAACTGGAAAGCGGCATCCGCAAATCCCACAAGGGACACGGTCTGGGGTTGAGCATCACCAAGGCAGTCATCGACATGATGGAAGGCTCCGTGCTGGTGAACGCCAAACCGGGAGAAGGGTGCGCCGTCACCCTCTCCATCCCCTTCATCGAGACCGATGCCGAGGCAGACACCTTCTCCGTGGATGGCAATGAATTTTTCTTCAGCGATGATCAGAACGAACTGTTTTAGCCATGGCAACTGAACCAGATACCAACAAACCCTTTCTGCTGCCGGGCGCCCTGTTTGCCAAGGACGGGGATTATGTGATCACCACCGTGCTGGGCTCCTGCATCGCCGTCTGCCTGTGGGACCCTCGCCTGCGCAGGGGCGGCATGAATCACTACAAGCTGCCACTCTGGAATGGCGACGGGTTGCCATCGCCCAAGTTTGGCAATATTGCCATCGTCAAACTGATCGAACACATGGTGGAGATGGGCTGCAACAAGCGGGAGATCAAGGCCAAGGTCTTCGGGGGTGGGGCGGTACTGCAGAGTTCTTCCGGTTTTCTCAATGTAGGACAGCGCAACATTGAGGTGGCTCAGGAGTTTCTGGCACAGGCCAACATTCCGATCATCGCCTCGGACATGGGCGGGGAGGTAAGTCGCAAGGTCATCTTCAATACCCAGGATGGCTCCATCCTGATGAAGAGGTCCCAAACGGGACAATCATAAACTTGCGAGCGCCTCCAGAATCGCTGATCGGGGTGCGAGCCATTTCAGAATCGCCAGACTGCCTGCGGCGCATGCTGAGGGGGCCGAAGCAAAAACCGGCTTCGGCTTTTCTCTAAAATCAACGACAACAGCAACAGCAAAACCCCAGGGCGCTGCCCTGGACCCGCCAGGGGGGATGATCCCCCCTGGACCCCGCAAATGTTCTTGCCCGCCCAATCAACCGCCGCACAGACGAATCACCTCAGCGGCAATCTTGTCCAGCGGCTTGACGATATCCACCCCGCCATGCTTGATGGCCTCCTTGGGCATGCCGAACACGACACAACTGTGCTCGTCCTGGGCAATATTGGTGGCGCCCGCCTGCTTCATCTCCAGCATGCCCCGCGCCCCATCATCCCCCATGCCGGTCATGATAACCCCCACGGCATTCTTGCCCGCATAGCGGGCGGCGGAACGAAACAGCACATCCACAGAAGGCCGATGCCGACTGACCAGAGGCCCCTCTTTCACTTCAACGAGATAACGCGCACCACTCCTCTTGAGCAGGGTATGCTTGTTGCCCGGAGCAATCAACACCCGCCCCCGCACGACCGAATCCTCGTTGCTTGCCTCCTTGACGGTCACCTGGCACAAGGTGTTGAGACGGTTGGCAAAGGCCGAGGTAAAATTTTCCGGCATATGCTGCACGATCACCATGCCGGGCGCATCGGCGGGCAAAGCCTCCAGAAAAACACGCAAAGCCTCGGTCCCCCCCGTCGAGGCGCCCACAACCACCACCTTTTCGGTGGTCTGGACCATGGCGCGAGCGTCTGGCGGAGGCAGCATGGCATCGGCCGTCAGTTTGGGCGGCACCTTGTGGCCGGCCTGCACGGCCGCCGTGAAACGATCAACATGATGGGAACCGTCAACGGCCGCCCGCTCCACCCGATGCGGCGCGGCGGCAGGCACGACGACCGGACGCTCGCCGGACGCAGACGCGGTCTGTTCAGGGCGCGGGACCATTCGGGTCAATCTGGCCATGGCAGCCGCCTTGACGGCATCACAAATGCGAATGCTGGACTCTTCCAGGAAAGTCTTGGTCCCCATCTTGGGCTTGGTGATGATGTCCACCGCCCCGTACTCCAAAGCCTTCAAGGCGGTGGCCGACCCCTCCTCGGCCAGGGAAGAACACATGACTACGGGAATGGGGTGCTGGGTCATGATCTTGCGCAGGAAGGTGAGGCCATCCATGCGAGGCATCTCCACATCCAGGGTGATGACATCCGGCACGACCGTCTTCAGTCTTTCTGCCGCCACAAAGGGGTCCTGCGCAGCACCCACCACCTCAATATCGCCATCCGACTCCAGAATCTGGGTCAGCGTCTGCCGCACCACCGCCGAGTCATCAATGATCAGAACACGAATTTTTGCCATTCCTACGGTCCCCCTGTCTCTCTGGTTTCCTGCATTTCGACATAGCGGACCATACGGGCCAGATCCAGGAGCAATGCCACGGTACCATCCCCCAGAATGGTGGCACCGGAAAATTCATCCGAGTGCTGAAAGCTGTCCCCCAGATTTTTGATGACCGTCTGATGCTGACCGACCACGGTATCGACACTGAAGCCGACCCGCTTGCCATCGACATTGGCGATGACGATCTGTTCGATGGCAGGACGGTCCCCTTCCATGTCAAACCGTTCGCGAATGCGAATGAACGGGACGATCTCATCGCGCACATTGACGATATGGCGACCGCGGGAATTGGCAATATCCTGGACAGAGAGTTCCACACACTCTTCCACGGCGGCCAGTGGCAAGACGAAATAATCCTGGTTCACGCTGACGAGCAACCCTTCGATGATGGCCAGCGTCAGGGGCAACTTGAGGGTAATGGTCGTCCCCACACCCAACTCGCTCTGAGTATCGATGGAACCCCGCAGGCTCTCGATGGACTTGCGCACCACATCCATGCCGACACCGCGTCCGGAGACATTGGTAATCTTTTCGGCGGTGGAAAACCCGGCAGCGAAGATCAACTGGTAGGCCTCGTGGTCGGACAGGACGGCATCTGCCGACAAAATGCCCTTCTCCACCGCCTTGCGCCGCAACAACTGGGGGTCCAGCCCCTTGCCGTCATCCTGCACCCGGATCAAGACCGAAGTCCCGGAATGGACGGCAGACAGATGGATCTGCCCGACCAGTGGCTTGCCGGTGGCCTGGCGCACCTCCGGTTTTTCGACACCATGATCGATGCTGTTGCGAATGATATGCACCAAAGGATCATTCAACTGGTCGATGACCGTCTTGTCCAGTTCCGTGTCGGCCCCGGAGGTGGTCAACTCGATCTGCTTGCCCAACTCCGTGGAAAGATCCCGGACCAGTCGCTTGAATTTGTTGAAGGTCGAACCGATGGCCAGCATGCGGATGCTCATCGTGTTGTCACGCAATTCGGCGGTCAGACGTTCGATCTCCTCGGAGACCAGTTGCAGGTGCTGATTGTTGAGCGGGGCGGAAATCTGGTTCAGTCTGGCCTGCACCGTCACCAGTTCTCCCACCAGATTGACCAGTTTGTCCAGCTTGGTGGAGGGGACGCGCACCACGGCATCCACCTCGGCCACCTTGCTCTGCTGCTGGCGCTGCTCCTGCACCACCCTCTGCTCCGTCAGGGCGGCCCGCACCTTGTCGGCGGGCACCAGGCCGGCGTTGACCAAACGGTCACCCAGGGGTGTCAATGCCTTGTCCAACGCCTCTTCGGTAATATCGCCCCGTTCCAGCAAAATCTCGCCCAGTTTTTTGGTCTGGGCCCCTTCACTGGGCTCCTCGTCCCGGTCCAGCAGGCGCACATTCAGGGTGCAATCGTCTTCCACGAAGATAAAAACATCCCGAATGGCGTTCTCCCCCTCTGCCGTGGTCAGGAAAATTTCCCAATTCGTATAGCAACGTTCGGGGTCCAACTCTTCGAGAGCAGGCAATTCACTGGTCAGCGCCACGACGCGACAGTGACCCATCTCCCGCAGTTCGCTGATCAACAGCAGGGGATTGGTGCCTGACGAAAAAATTTCCGGCTTGGGTTCAAAACGGACGCGATAGAGACGGGGACCATCGTCCTCGGCCTGCACGGTGGCCTTGGCTGCGGCAGGCGCGGCAGCCCCTCCCGACTGGGGAGACAAGGCACGCAAACCGGCGATGATCCGGTCGGCATTGACCTTGATCGACCTGACCCTGGCCGCCCGGGATCAGATTCGCAGCATTCTGGATGCCTCCCGCGGGGGGCCACCCGCCGATCAGGTCAATGCCGACCGGATCATCGCCGGTTTGCGTGCCTTGTCTCCCCAGTCGGGAGGGGCTGCCGCGCCTGC
>JAMOAX010000084.1:0-13238 GCA_039908555.1 Magnetococcus sp. DMHC-8 | reverse complement strand
CGCCCACCTTGTCCACCTGGCCCAGGTGGGCGGTGACCGCCAGAAACAGGGCACGCTCCACTGTGGCCATCTATACCACGCTCAGCATGCGTTCCAGTGCCAGACGGGCCGAGGCGGCCTCCCGGGGGGGAACCCGGATGGGATTGACCACATGCCCCTGGACCAGATTGTCCATGACCCAGCACAGGTGGGCCAGATCGATGCGGAACATGGTGGCACAAAGGCAGATGGTGGGGCAGAGAAAATGGATCTCCTTGTCCGGCATCTCTTTTTTCAGGCGATTGACCAGGTTCAATTCCGTGCCGATGGCCCATTTGGAGCCGGCCGGTGCGCCGCGTACCCGGTCCTGGATCTGCTCGGTGGAGCCCCGATAGTCGGCCTGCTGGCAAACGTCAAAGCTGCACTCCGGGTGGACGATGACCTGAATGCCGGGCACCCGTTGGCGAAACAGGGCAACATGGGCGGGCTGAAACAGGGTGTGGACCGAGCAGAAACCGTCCCAGAGAATGATCCGGGCCCGCCGGATCGCCTCGGCGGTCAGGCCGCCGTCGGGCAGGCCGGGCTGCCAGAGCACCATCTGCTCCAAAGGAATGCCCAGACGATGGCCGCTGTTGCGGCCCAGGTGCTGGTCCGGGAAAAAGAGCACCTTTTCCCGGCGGGACAGGGCCCAGGTCAACATTTTTTCGGCGTTGGAGGAGGTGCAGACCGCGCCACCGTGATCACCGCAAAAGGCCTTGAGGTCGGCGGTGGAGTTGACGTAAGTCATCGGGGTGATGGTCTGTTCGCAATCCATCAGCCTGCCCAGACTCCGCCAGGCCTGCTCGACGTTGGGCAGGTCGGCCATGTCGGCCATGGAACAGCCGGCGGCCAGGTCGGGCAGGATGACCGTCTGCTCCGGTGCGGAGAGAATGTCGGCCACCTCGGCCATGAAGTGGACGCCGCAAAAGACGATGTAGCGGGCTGCGGTCCGCTGGGAGGCCAGCCGCGACAGCTTGAGGGAGTCACCGGTCAAATCGGCAAAACGATACACCTCCTCCCGCTGGTAGTGGTGCCCCAGGATGACGCACTGGTCGGCCAACCGCGCCTTGGCGGCCTGGATGCGTGCCTCCAGCAGATCGTCAGACAACGCGCAAAGCGGCTCCAATGGCACCGGCGGCGAGACGGTCATCGAATGGTGTTCCCATGCCGAAAAAGAGGGTGGACAATCAAGGATGGGCAATTCTACCAAGTCGTGAGGGGAACGGAAAGAGTCTTTGCGTGGAGCCTGTCATCTTGACACCGGAGAAGTCGCCAAAAGCCACGACCCTTGCCAACACATGGGCCCAGCCCTGTCACCCGGTCGCAGGATTTAGGGTGGCTCCTGGACGGGCAGTGCTGGTATAATGAGTCGGCGAGTCATTCTGGCGCATAACCACCCAACACAAGGTCCAAACACACCCCATGAACGAACGGGATCACACACGGGAAAAATACAATCCCCAGGCCATCGAGGCCAAATGGCAGGCTGTCTGGCAAGAGCAACACACCTTTCGCGCCACGGAGACAGACCCTCGGGAAAAATATTATCTCCTGGTCATGTTTCCCTACCCCTCCGGGCGCATCCACATGGGACACGTGCGCAACTATACCATCGGCGACCTGATCGCCCGCTTCCAGCGACTGCGGGGCCGCAACGTCCTCCACCCCATGGGCTGGGACGCCTTCGGCATGCCCGCCGAAAACGCCGCCAGTAAACAAAACGTCCACCCAAGGGAGTGGACATACAGCAATATCAACACCATGCGCCGGGAACTGCAATCCATGGGCCTCTCCTACGACTGGCAACGGGAGGTCACCACCTGCAGCCCGGAGTACGCCCACCGGGAGCAGGAACTGTTCCTGAAACTGTTCGACAAGGGCCTGGTCTACCGCAAACTCTCCCAGGTCAACTGGGACCCGGTGGACCAGACCGTCCTGGCCAACGAACAGGTCATCGACGGCAAAGGCTGGCGCAGCGGCGCCCCGGTGGAACGCAAGGAACTCTCCCAATGGTTCCTCAAAATTACCGCCTACGCCGACGAACTGCTGGCCGGCCTCCGGCAACTGGAAGAGGGCTGGCCGGAAACCGTGCGCAGCATGCAAACCCACTGGATCGGCAAAAGCCACGGCCTGGAGTTCGCCTTCACCATCGACGGCCTTGACGAAACCCTGCCCGTCTATACCACCCGCCCAGATACCCTCATGGGCGTCACCTTCTGCTCCATCGCCGCCGAACACCCCCTGGCCAAACGGGTGGCCGCCCAACAGCCCGCCGCCCAAACCTTCATCCAGGCATGCCAGACCGCCGGCACCAGCGAAGAGGCCATCGAACGACTGGAAAAAAAAGGGTTCAACACCGGCCTGCAGGCCATCCATCCCCTGACCGGCGAACGGGTGCCCATCTTTATCGCCAACTTTGTGCTGATGAACTACGGCACCGGCGCCGTCATGGCCGTCCCGGCCCATGACCAGCGGGACTTCGAATTCGCCAAAACTCATCACCTGCCCATCCGCGTGGTGATCCAACCGGCAGGAGAACCCCTCGACGGCCAAACCTTGACCGCCGCCTACACCGGGCCAGGCATTCTGTGCCACTCCGGCCCCTTCGACGGCCTGGACAATGAAACCGCCAAACAAAAAGTGATCGAAACCTTCGTCCAACAGGGACTGGGACAGGCCACCACCCAGTACCGACTGCGGGACTGGGGCATCTCCCGGCAACGCTACTGGGGCAATCCCATCCCCGTCATCCATTGCCCGGCCTGCGGGCTGGTACCCGTGCCGACGACCCGGTTACCCGTCGCCCTGCCGGAGGACGTGGAACTCACCGGCAGCGGCAATCCCCTCGCCCGCCACCCGACCTGGAAAAAGACCACCTGCCCCCGCTGCGGCCAGGCCGCCGAACGGGAGACCGATACCATGGACACCTTCACGGAGTCCTCCTGGTATTTCCTGCGCTATTGCTGCCCGGATTTCCAGGGACCGCTGGACGTCCAGCGGGTCAACCACTGGATGCCGGTGGACCAGTATGTCGGCGGCATCGAACATGCCGTCCTGCACCTGCTCTATGCCCGCTTTTTCCACAAGGCACTGCGGGATTGCGGTCTGGTCGCCTGCGATGAGCCCTTCACCCGCCTGCTCACCCAGGGCATGGTGCGCAAGGATACCTTCCGCTGCCCGGAACACGGTTGGCGCTACCCGGAAGAGGTGACCCAACAACCGGACGGCCTGTACTGCACGGCCTGTGCCGCCCGCATCATCGTGGGCCGGAATGAAAAAATGTCCAAAAGCAAACAGAATGTCGTCGATCCCAACGACATCATCCAGGGCTACGGGGCCGATACCGCCCGGCTGTTCATGCTCTTCGCCGCCCCGCCGGAACAGGACCTGGAGTGGAACGACAACGGCGTCGACGGGGCCTGGCGGTTTCTCAACCGCCTGTGGCGCATGGTGCAGGAGATTGCCGCCCTGCCCGCCCACCCGCCCGCCCGCCACCAGCCAACCGATCCGGCCCTGCGGACCCTGCGGACCAAAATTCACGAAACCATCGACAGGGTGACCCGGGATGTGCAACGCTTCCAGTTCAATACCGGCGTGTCGGCGGTCATGGAACTGGTGAACGCCACCAACGAGTGGTTGAGCCCGTCCACCCCCCCGGACCGGTCGGCGGAGCAACTGGCGGTCCTGCGGGAGGCCGCCGAAACCGCCGCCATCCTGCTCAACCCCTACGTACCCCACCTGACCGAAGAGTTGTGGCAGCGCCTGGGACACACCACACATCTCAGCCAGCATCACTGGCCAACAACCGACCCGGCAGCACTGCAACGGGCCGAAATCACCCTGGTCGTCCAGATCAACGGCAAGCTGCGGGCCCGCCTGACCGTGGCCGCCGACGCCTCCCGGGAGACCATTGAGGCCGCCGCCCTCGCCGAACCGTCCATTCAACACCATCTGGCCGGACTCACGATCAAAAACAGGATCTGGGTGCCGGGTCGACTGTTCAACATTGTGGCAGGATGAGACCAACCATGACCAGCCAACCCCCCTTGCCGTCCCTCTCCCGCCGCCGGGCAGGCCGTCGCGCCCTGTTGCCGGGTATCGCCCTGCTGGCCTGCCTGTCCGCAGCCTGCGGCTACCACTTCCCGGGCGATCAGACCCGCACGGACGAACGGTGGAAAAACGCCACCCTGCAGATCGTCGGCAAGGGAGCGGACGATAAACCGCAACTCGCCTTTTTCCTCCGCGACCGCCTGCAGGCCCGCCTGGGTCTGCAGGGGCCGGGTGACGGCCAACCGCCGGGCAAAACCCTGAAAATCACGTTGACCCCGGTCAGACGGGCCCTCCTCACCGAGGACCGGTCAGGCCGTGCCAACCTGTACCAGGTGGCCATCCAGGCCCATCTGACCGTGGCCGGAGAACCGGGACTGCCCACCTATCCGGTCGTCCAGGGCGCTGCCACCTATTATGAACCCTATATCAGCACCTCCGTGCAGGCCACCCAGAGACGGGCCGAGACCGAAGCCATGGAGCAGTTGGCCGACACCCTGGTTGCCCTGCTGGGCAATTCGTGGCAGCCGAACCAGTAAGTCCCGGCCATGAAACTCAAATCCAGCGAGCTGCCCGCCCGCGTGGCGGCCCTGCGCGAGCAGACGATGCCACCCCCCCCTGCCATCCTGCTGTTCGGCCAGGACCAGGGACTGGTGATGGCCGCCACCACCGCCCTCCGCCAGGCCACCTGCGCCGAGGAACAGGCCGATTTCAATCTGGAAACCTTTTTCGGCGGCGACCTGACCGCCGAACGCCTGCTGGGCTCCTGCCAGAGTTATCCGTTCCTGGCCCCCCGTCGTCTGGTCATCATCAAGAACGCCGATCAACTCTCCACCGCACTGGGCAACACCGTGCTCCAGTATCTGAAACGTCCCTCGTCCACCACCCTGCTGCTGGTGCTGGCGGGCAATCTGGAGACCCAACACCTGCTGCGCAAGGGGTTCGAGGCCAGCCAGACCGCCTGGGCCATCCCGTTTTATGCCCTGGAAGGACGGGAGTTGCGACAATGGCTGGCGGTGCAGTTGCAACAGGAGGGGTTCCAGGCCGAGGAGGATGCCCTGCACTACCTGTGCGAACATCTGGCCGGTGACACCCGCAACAGTCGCCAGGAATTGGACAAGCTGATCCTGTTCATGGGCAACCCGGGCACCACCGGGCGGCGCATTCGTCTGGAAGATGTCCTGGCCATGGTGGGGGAGACCACCACCTGCAGCGGTTTCGGGTTGGCAGCGGCCATCACCGCCGGCCAGCTCCAGGCGGCCCTGACCATCCTGGACAAGTTGCTGGAAAGCGGTGAAGAACCGATCGCCCTGCTGGGCATCATCAGCCAGCGGTTGCGCCGACTGGGGTTGGGCAGCGAAGGGTTGGCCCAGGGAAAGGACCCCAAAAGTCTGGCGGCACAGTTGCAAATATTCTGGAAGGATCAGGCAGACTTCTTCGAGCAGATCCGCGCCATCCCGGCCCACCGACTGGCGGACGGGCTGCTCCACTGCCTGGAGGCGGATCGACAATTGAAAGGGGGGGCCGCCACCCCCACCCCCCCTGCCCAGGTCATGGAACGACTGGTGATGCGCCTGGCATCCCGACTGGGCAACCGCCGTTAAGAAGGCCGATCAATACAACCCGATCTTTCTGCCGCCTGCTGCCCACCCGACCTACCCGGCCCAGAAGAAAAATTCTACGTAAAACGGTCCACCGCCGGCCTTGAAATACTGTTTGATGCTGTCAAAATTGGACTTGTACTGCATCCGGTAGTCCGTCCCGGATACGATGGTGGGGGGGGTGAGATTGATGCTGCCGAATCGGTTCGCCAACCGGGTCTGAAGACCACCGGCAATCATGTTGCTCAACTCCCCGAAACCGTCGCCCGCCTCCCCGAAGATGGTCTGGTACTCCTCCCCGGCAAAATTGGCCACCAATTGCAAAGCCAGGTACAGGGGTGATGCCAGATGCACACCACCGTGAATGCCCCCCGAAAAATTGATGATGGCGGTGACCTCCGTCTCGGGGGGGCGATAGGTATCATTCTCCCGTTTGACAACCATGGGACCGGGAGTCACCTCCATGGACATGAAAGTCAGGAAAATATCGCGGACCGACGCCTTGATCATGTCGGCAAATTCTTGTTTGATGGACAGACTGGACAGATCTTCTTTCATGTTCCCTCTTCCTGTGATCCCATTCCCGGAAAGGTCGCCTCACCCCGGCACCTCTGCAACACACCTGGGACAGACTCCCGTCCATACCACCCGATATCCACCGCGGAGCATCGGGTTATTTGATGAATTTGCCCAACACCTCCTGGAGCATCTCCGGGGTGAACGGCTTTTTGATATGACCGTTGGCACCCGCCGCGTCAGCCGCCTCCACCTTGCTTTCTCCACCTTCCGTGGTGACCATGACGATGGGAATGGCCTGCATGGCCAGGGGACCGCTGCGCACACTCTTGATGAAAGTCAAACCGTCCATGACCGGCATGTTCCAGTCGGACAGGATGAGATCCACCGGTTTGGAGGCCTGCAGGACATCCAAACCTTCCTGGCCATGCCCCGCCTCCAGTATTTCGTCTATCTGAAAGCCGGCCTGGCGCAATCCCCGTGCAACAATTTTGCGCATCACACTGGAATCATCCACAATCAAAACACGCATCACTTCCTCCCCGGTAAACATGACAAAAAAGACAATCAAAAACAATCTGTAACGCTTGCACACCCCTGACACCGGTGTCAGATTGATGCCATCTACCGGGGATGTCAAGAAAAAATCTTGCGTTGACCGGATCAGCCCGGCTCGGCCCCCCGGGTTTGTCGTGTATCCAGCACCTGTCGGCGCGCCACCCGGAAGGCCAGCCACACCAGCAGGAGTCCCAGGGCGATCAACGGAAAAGTGGCGCCTGCCAGGCCGGCATAGCCCAACCCCCCCAGCACCGGGCCCACCCCGCGTCCCAGGGCGCCCATGGATTGAAACAGGCCCAGCATCAGCCCCTGTTGCGCCGGGGGGGTGTTGAGACTGACCAGACTGGAAAGACCGGGATGGACCAGACCGGCCCCGGCAGCGATCAGGGCCAGGGCCGTCAGGGCAACCGGCAGACCATCCAGGGCAAAGAGAGCCAGCCCGACTGTCACCAGCAGCAGGCCCAGGCCAGCCGTCTGTTTTTCCCCCACCCGGGAGGCCAGGTACCGGACCACCCCACCCTGGGTGACCACCGCCACCACGCCGATATAGGTGAACACCCACCCGATGGAAACCAGGGTCCAGCCCAGTTGGGCCTGCCCCCAAAGGGGCATGATCACTTCGAAGGCGGCAAAGAGCATGGTGAACAAGCCCATCAACAGGCACACCCGCAGGGCCCCCGGCCAGGAGCGGGCCTGTCGCCAGGCGGCACCCCACAGTGGATGCACGCCACCCACACCGGTGTCGTCACGATCCCGGGGAGACAAGGTCTCGCCCAGCCAGAACAGGGCCGCCAGACCGTTCAATCCGGTGATGGCAGCGGCCACCATGGGGGCGACGGCCAACCCCTCCCCGGAGGCCAGCCCACCCAGAGCGGGGCCCAGAATGAAACCCAGGCCGAAGGCAACGCCGATCAAGCCCATGGCCCGGGCGCGCCCCTCCCGGGGGGTGAGATCGGCCATGGCCGCCTGGGCAACGGCAATGTTGGCCCCCATGATGCCCGCCAGACCGCGGGCCAGGAACAATACCATCAGGCTCTCCGCCAGCCCATAGACCAGATAAGAACACGCCGACCCAAACAGGCCAACCAGCAATACCGGACGGCGACCAACACGGTCGGAGAGACGGCCCCACAGGGGGGCGAACACAAACTGCATCAGGGAGTAGATGGCCATCAACCAGCCGATCTCGGTGGCCGTAGCCTGAAACCGCGGGTCTGCGGCATAGAGGGGCATGAGGGGCAACACCATGCCAAACCCCAACAAATCCATGAAAACAGTAAAAAAGATAATGCCGATCGAGGCGGTGCGCAGCATGAATGGGTGCCCGTGCAAGAGGATCAGAAGCGGTCCACTATACACCGACCGGCAACAGGAGGAAACCATCCGGCTGCGACCGATTCATGGCAGCTTGGCGTATGAGTTGCATCATCCCCCGGCACAGGCCCGCCGGGGACAAGG
This sequence comes from Magnetococcus sp. DMHC-8, assembly GCA_039908555.1. GTDB lineage: Bacteria > Pseudomonadota > Magnetococcia > Magnetococcales > Magnetaquicoccaceae > Magnetaquicoccus. The sequence continues at coordinate 5,040 of JAMOAX010000084.1, read as the reverse complement.
CATGGAGGATGGTGATGCGTGAACAACAGTGTGGTGAAACAGGGCAGAACAGCCAGACGGCGGGGCAATGGCCCGCCGGATGCGGGGTGGTCGACAGCGAACGGTCGCCGGTCCGGGCGCACGACGCCGCATCAACCGGCACCGCATCCCCCCTGATGCCCCTTGCTCTGGACACCATTTTGACGGCCGGGGATATCAAACGCCTCCTGAAGATTGTCTCTTCTTCCTGATGGACCCCTGCGGGTGGTTTGGCACCCGACGACCCCGCAATGGCTGTCCACTACCTCAAAAGCTGCGCCTTCTCCATCGCCCGCAACAGGTGGGCCTTGGCCGCATTCAAACGGGAGCGCACAACGGCCGGATCGGCCAACTCACCCCGTTCATTCAGGGCATCCTCATTAAAACAGTCAAGTATCAGCCGGGCCTTGGCGACCTGATCCAACAGTTCGGCACCGGTACGGGAAAGGGATTTTGCCACGTTTTCCGCCTGCTACTGAAAAATTGCCTGCAACGAATCGGCCTCCAGGATGTTGTCGGTCCACACCTCCAGGGTTTCCAGGTCGGCAACCGCCACCTTGGCCTGCACCCAATCCGGCACCACTCCGAATCGGCGCCGTAACAGGCGCAGGAACAAGGCAGAACCACCCTCCTGGCGACCCTCCTGGCGACCCTCCTGGCGACCCTCCTGGCGACCCTCCTGGCGACCCTCCTGGCGACCCTCCTGGCGACCCTCCTGGCGACCCTCCTCACGCCACTGTTTGGTCCATTCTTGAACGCGCTCTGCCAACATGGTGTCCACCTCATGAAGATCGGTCATTTCCGGGATCTCGACCCCGGCCATGCGCCTGGGCAGCAGTACCCGCCGCAACCACACTGTAAACGCACGCCGCAGACTGGCCTGTTCCGGGGTGTGGAGCCATGCCACCAGCAAGCGTATCACCTCTCGGACATTGCCAACCGTCCGACTCCGTTCCAGACGAAACAACGCACCCGCCAGATTACGCACGGCAAGCAGCGCCGATTCCGACATCGCTCCCACCTCCAGCAGCACATAGCGCATGCGCGGGCAGTATAGCGCCAATCCAGGAACCGAAACAATCATTTCAGACATTTCCAACGGGGCAATCCACTGCCCCTCTCCATTGTACAGCACCACCGGCAAGACCGGTGGCCACCTGTTGTTTACCAATTGCCCGCTTTTGCGCAAATCTTGATACAGTGAAATCACATAATCCGCCATACGCAAGGACATAAACAGATCCACCGTCGATTGAAATTCCAATAAAATATAGATGTACAGCCAATCCTCACCCAACCGGACCTTCCAGATCAGGTCCGCCTCGCGATCCCGCAGATCATCTCCGACATAGCCACCACTGACCTTTTCCAGAGTGGAAAAGTCGAGCTGGGCCACCCAGGATTCCTGCACAAACCCTACCAGCAGGTCGCGCACCATCTCCGGGTGGGAAAAAAGCAGTTTGTAGCTGGAGTCATGGTCGATCATGGTCGCCAGGATACCGGTTCCTGCCGGCAATCTCCACCTTTTTTTGCCGCCCGACCCGACCCTGATCGCCAGGGTTGACATATTTTTCTGTTTACCAGTCCTGCAGAACGGGTTACCATGGCGGCGTTCGTGTCGGGAATCGTCACCCGGACGGACCACACGCGGATTGCCACAGGGAAACAGGACATGGATCACCCCTCCTCGACCGGTTGGTCGGCCGCCGACGCCATTCAGGCGGCACTGACTGCGGAACAGGCCGCCATGCAGGCCGTGGCCGACTGCCGCGCCCAGGCCGAACAGATCCTGGACGAGGCCAGACGACAGGTCAGCGAACTGGCCGCCCGTACCGACGCCCAGATCAGCGACCTCCACAAGGAATACAATAAACGCATCCGCAAGCTGGAGGAGGCCACCCAGCCCCCGCCCCATCGTCTGCCCACCCCGGCAGACCACGCACCGGATGCCGTGCTGCAGGCCGCAGTCGGTCGAATGGCCGCCTGGCTCACCAGTGAGGTCGACACACCGCCTGCCCCACCCGGTCCCCTGTCATGACCCCCGCCCTCGCCTATCTGCAGGCCCGCCTCCAGGCCCACCACGGCCGGCGTCTGGATGACAACGGCTGGCGACGCCTGGAGATGGTCATGACCTACCGGCTCTTTCTCAAGAATGCCCGGGAGACCGCCCTGGCCCCCTGGCTGCAGGCCATCGGCGACACGGACGAGGCCCCCCTGCTGGAACAGCGCTTGCGCGAGGCATATCTGCGCACCGTGGCCCAGGTGACCGGCTGGGCCCCCTCCGCCTGGCGCCCGGCCATCACCTGGACCAACCTGCTCTGGCAACTGCCCGCCTGGCGCCAGCAGTGGCAGGATCTGCCCCTGCCACCCGGCCTTCTCCTGACCGACCACCCGGCCATCACCCGCCTGGAACAGACGTGGCGGGCGGGGAACCGCCCTGCCAGATGCCTGGTTTGCCCACTGGCAAACCCTCTGGCCAACCGGAGGGGGCCCGGCCCTGGCGCCGTTGGTCCGCCTGCTGCGCGACCACATGCACACCTTTCCCGCCCTGCCAGACAGCGGTGCAGCCCGGCAGGCACGCCAACGGTTGCAACAACAACTGCGGGAACTGTTCCGTCGCCAGATCGGTCAACCCGCCGCCCTCTTCATCCATCTGGCCTTGCTGGCTCTGGACTTTGAACGGCTGCGCGGCGGTCTGGTGCTCCGTGCCCTCTACCACGCCACCGCCGAGGAGGCCCTCTGATGTTCCGTCCCCGCCCCGCCCAGTGGTTTCATCTGCTGGTGGCCCGGGAAGAGCTGCCCCAGACCCTGGCCGTGCTGGCCACCCAGCATGGCATCGAACTGGAAGCCCGGGAGGGGGAGGGCCAAACCCTCCTCTCCGGCGAACTGGTGGAATATCTGGCCCAGTTCCAACAACTCTCCCGCCAGTATCATGCCTTCTGGCCGGAACTGCGCCCGGAACAACCCCGCCCGGCCCCGGCGGAGAGCCTGGCTGCCCTCCGGGAAAGCCCGCAGCAGGTGCTGGCGACCGCCCTGGCGGCGTTGGAACGGTGGCGGATCGAGGCGGAACCGATCATTCAACGTCTGGACGAGGAACGGGTCCGTCAGGCCGAGCTGACCCTGTATGAAGCCCTGGCCCGTCAGCTAAGCGCACATCCCCACCTGGCAACCATGGACCTGGCGGCCATGCATGCCGGTGGCGGCGAGTGGCTGGAGGCCAACCTGTTCGTCCTGCCGGAACCCCTGGCGCCCTTGCCGCCAACCATTGCCCCCATCCTGTGCCCGGTCCCGGGCAAAACCCATCATTTTTTGCTCGCCGTGGGTCTGCGGACAGAGATGGCGAGCCTGGCCGAACGGGTGGCCGCCGCCAAGGGACGACCCCTGGCCATTCCCTACTGGTCACAGGGCGCCGCCAGGACGGCACTCCCGGAGATCCGGGAACGGCTGGGTAGCAGCACCGATAAACTGCATCGACTGCAACAGGCCCTGGGCATCATTCATCGGCGCCACGACATTCCCCATCATCTCCGAGCCGTGGGACACCTGCAGTGGCTGTTCGCCGCCATCGAACGGGTGCGACCCGGTCCCTGGCTGGTGCACCTCTCCGGCTGGACCGATCAGGCCGACGAGGCCCGCCTCAATCGCCTGCTGTATCGCGCCAATCTGCGCGCCATGATCGATCTGTCCGCCCCGCCGCCTGCCGGAGAGCCCCCCACCCTCCTGGTCAATCCCTGGTGGACCAAACCGTTCGAGCTGTTTGCCCGCCTGCTGGGGGTGCCGGGACAACATGAGGTGGACCCCAGCCCCCTGCTCGCCCTGGTGGTCCCCCTGCTGTTCGGCTACATGTTCGGGGATGTGGGCCAGGGGTTGCTGCTCACCCTCATCGGTCTGGTGCTGCGCAAACCGGTGGCCGTCTCCTGGCTGTTGATCACCGGCGGCCTCTCTTCATTTGCATTCGGCCTGCTGTTCGGCAGCTTTTTCTGCCGGGAGGATGTGCTTCCCGCCCTCTGGCTCCACCCCACCCAGCACCCCCTGCCCGTCCTGGCCCTGCCCATCGCCCTGGGCGTCTTGCTCCTGCTGACCGGGTTGCTGCTGGACGGCATCAGTCACCACTGGCAGGGTCGCCTGCGCGTCTGGTGGTTGCACAAAGCGGGCATCCTCCCGTGCTACCTGGGTATGCTGGCCACCCTCTTCCATCCGGCCGGCTGGCTCCTGGCGCTGACGGGCCTGGCCTGGTACCTGCTGGGCCATCGCCTGGCCGGCGCCAGCCTGTCGGCCCTGCCGGGCATACTGGGCCACCTGCTGGAAACCCTCATGCAACTGGCGGTCAATACCCTCTCCTTTGCCCGGGTGGGAGCCTTTGCCCTGGCCCACGCCGGTTTGTCCCAGGCCGTGGTCACCCTGGCCGATCTGACCCAGCACCCCCTCGCCACCCTGCTGGTCCTGCTGCTGGGCAACCTGCTCGTGGTGCTGCTGGAAGGACTGGTGGTCTCCGTACAGACCACTCGATTGATTCTGTTTGAATTTTTTGTCCGTTTCCTGAAAGGTGAAGGGCGAACATTCCGCCCTCTGCCACCACCGCCTGGATGGTTGTTGCAGACCTAGCCCATCAGAAACGTCTGTCATTGGTTACTACAAGGAGTGGATCATGTCGCCCCGTGCCCAAATTGCCCTCGCCCTGACCGTCTTCACCGGACTGCTGGCCACTGCCCTGCTGCTGCTGGGTGGACCGGCCCTGGCTGCCGACCCCCATGCCACAACCACTGCCGCCGTCAGCGGGGGCGGTCATGGCCTGGGCTATATTGCCGCCGCCCTGGCCACCGGTCTCTCTTCCCTGGGGGCCGGCTTCGCCGTCGCCCATGTCGGGGCCGCCGCCATCGGCGCGGTCACCGAAAAACCGGAACTGCTGGGACGCATGCTCATCCTGGTGGGCCTGGCCGAAGGCATTGCCATCTACGGCCTGATCGTCTCCATTTTGATCCTGAACCGGTTGGGCTGATGCCTGCCATCCTTTTTGTCGGC
>JAMOAX010000258.1:0-2557 GCA_039908555.1 Magnetococcus sp. DMHC-8 | reverse complement strand
TGAAAGACGGCAACCACCAGGTGGCCGACAAGGCCGTGTGGAAATTCGGCATCCGGGAGGTCAATCCAAAAACCGCCGAGAACGAAATCAAGCGCAAACGCTGGAAGGAGACCTGCGCCGATTGCCACCCCCCGGAGACGGCCCAAGGCTTTTTCCGGGAACTGGATGCGGAACGCAAAACGACCTGGACGCGACTCTACGGCGTGGAGCGGTTGCTCAGGGCGCTGCGCGGCGACGGGTTGTTGCGTCCTTCGGCCCGGGAGCGTCCACCCTATCCCATGGACCTGATGGCCCGTTTTTTCCCCCACGAGCGGATCGGTTTCTACGAGGGGCAGGCTTCGGCCTTCTATAACGTGAGCGCCATCGAGCGGGACTATTTCGAATCGTGGTATTTTACCAATCTGGGGGCCTACAAGGGGATGGCTCACGGGGCGAAAGCCATGTCCCAGCGCTTTCATGAACGCCTGGACGCCGAAGCCCGCGCCATTGCCGCGACCGCCGAACGTCTGCGCGACGCTGGCAAAATGGATGAGAAAATGGACATGAAGCCCCTCTGGCTGGAGGGTGAATACACCCGGTTCAATCGGGATCATAATTGAGACGCAACAACAAGGAACTAACGGTCATGAACCTGTCCGAAACAGATCTGGATCCAGAAAACGTCAAACACTACTACGGCACGCTCCTGCAAGGTTCCGGCGATTTGAAGACCAGCGCCTGCTGCACCGCCGACGAGCCGCTCTCCCCGCGCATACGGACCGCTCTGGCCCATATCGACGATGAGATCCTGGGACGCTATTACGGTTGCGGCTCTCCGCTGCCTCCCCTCCTGGAGGGATGCACCGTGCTGGATCTCGGTTGTGGCAGTGGACGCGATGTCTACCTGGCATCACAACTGGTCGGTTCCACAGGGCGGGTCATCGGCGTGGACATGACCGGGGAGCAACTGGCGATCGCCAGACGCCATCTTGAACCGCAGATGGTCCGTTTCGGTTACGCAACACCCAATGTGACCTTCCATCAAGGTCGCATGGAAGATCTGGCGGCAATCGGGATTGCCGACCATTCGGTGGATGTGGTGATTTCCAACTGTGTGCTGAACCTCTCGCCAAACAAGCGGACGGTCTTCGGAGAGATTTTCCGGGTTCTGAAACCGGGGGGAGAGCTGTATTTTTCCGACGTTTTTTCTGGAAGACGTGTGCCAACCACGCTGCGCACCGATCCCGTCCTGCACGGAGAATGTCTGGCCGGGGCGCTCTATCGGGAAGACTTCAGACGGCTGTTGCGGGATGTGGGGTGTCTGGATCATCGGCTGACCGCCTCGCGTCGCATCCCCCTGGACAACCCGGAGGTCGAGGCGAAGATCGGCATGATCGATTTTCATTCCGTGACCGTGCGCGCCTTCAAGCTCGCCACGCTGGAAGACCTCTGCGAGGACTACGGACAGATTGCCATCTATCGGGGGACGATTCCCGACTGGCCCCACCATTTCGATCTGGACGACCACCACCGCTTTCCCACGGGAAAACCGCTCCTGGTCTGCGGCAACACCGCCGCCATGTTGCAGGAGACGCGCTATCACCCCCATTTTACCGTGCAGGGGGATCGTTTCACCCATTTCGGGCCTTTCGACTGCGCACCTGCCGTGACAAAAACCATCGATGCCAGGGGAATTGGTGGCGCCTGTTGTTGATGGCCCGAATGCACATCCCCTGTGGCAGGGGAACACCCCCGGCTCAACCGGGATCACACTGACATGGAATGGAGAAAACGCAATGCAAAAATGGTTCATCACTCTGTTGGTTGGTTTGGTTCTTTGCGTCAGTTCGTCGATGGTCTGGGCCGCCGCATCGGAACAACCCCTGAACGATGCCGACGCCCTGCAAGGGGTTTCCGAAGGCAAGGTGGTCTTCGACATCGGCATGTCCAACCCGCAGACCTTGCCCCTTTACCTCAAGGTGATCGCCCAGACCCATGCCGACCTGGTGCGGCAAAAGGTCAAACCAACCATTGTCCTGGCCTTTCATGGTGGCGCGGTCAAGTTGATCTCGACCAACCGGGAGGCGTTGCCCATGGACCAGCATACCGCCTTGGATGAGATCGCCACCCTGATTGCCGATTTGCAGAAGAAATCCGGCGTGCGCATGGAAGCGTGCGGGCTGGCCACCAAACTGTTCGGCGTGGACAACGCCACCATCCTGCCGGGCGTCAAGGTGGTGGGCAACACCTTCGTCTCCCTGACCGGCTATCACGCCCAGGGCTACGCCGCCATCCCGATCTATTGATCGCTTGCCGAGGAACCGCCATGATCGACCCGACCGTTTCCCCATCTCCTGCCAAAACACGCCAGAGGGCGCTGTCGCGCGTGGCGGTTGCCTTGATCCTGGCAATCGCCACCATCCTGACGTACCACCACCGGGATGCCTTCGACCCTGTGCAACTGACCGTTTGGGTGCAGAGTTGGGGAACGGCGGGCATGGCGATTCCTCGGCAAGCGATCAATAGATCGGGATGGCGGCGTAGCCCTGGGCGTGATAGCCGGTCAGGGAGACGAAGG
>JAMOAX010000257.1:0-2561 GCA_039908555.1 Magnetococcus sp. DMHC-8 | reverse complement strand
CGCGCTTGCTGACCACCGGATAGCCAAAGGTCTCGATCACCTGCCGAAAGCCCCGCTTGGGGCGGATCTCATGCACATTCGGGATGCTCCGGACAAAATGGACGTTTTCGGGAAACTCCAGCCCAGTGTTGGAAAATACTGCTGGCACGTCCGGGTAGCCGCATTTGTTCCGCACCAGATCCAGGAGTACCGTCGAGTCGAGCCCTCCGGAGAACGACACGGACACCCGCCCGCCGAAGCGGGAGTGCCAATCGATAATCCTGTCACAGCTCTCTTCGATCTTGCGGTCCAGGCTCCAGGCATATCTGGCCTTCAACTCCTCATCCGTGAGAACTGCTTTCGAGTGGCTTGCCATCTGCTGATACCTCTTTTTTCCAACGGCTGTTGGACAAATGAACAACGGAACCCCGTTGAGTGCTCCGGTATTCCTCCCAGGCACAAGCCCGGTACAATCCCGTGACGGCCCATCTCTGGAACGCCTTCAAGTCCCTGCGCCCTGCGTCGAAGACCATCGGGTAGGGCTTGATTCCCCGGTCCACCATTTTGTTGAACCGGGACAGGATGCCGTCCCACGATTCCGCCAGATCAAAGCCAACCAGCATGTAGGCCATCACGTGCGTGGGCGGGATGCCTGCCTTTTCCAGGGTGTCGATCCCGGTGAAAAATCGCTGTTCGTCTCTTGGATTGTCCCAGGCGGTGTAGAGCCGCCGTTGCTGGAACTTGGTGTCCCGATATTCGACCGAGGCCAATGCCGCAGCCTGCTCATCCGTAATGGACCGCACATTGATGCCCTGGCCAAAGCACACCCGAAAATTGCCCTCTCGCAGCTCGTCTATACGTGCCTGCCATGCCGCCTCGGCTTGGCCAAAAAAGTCATTGTCGAGCAAATGGACCTTGCGTGGATGGGGAGGGCTCCGCCAGATTTGGTGGATGGTGTGGGTGGCCCGTGCTTTGCCTTCCCGCTCAGGCACAACACAGAAACGACAGTGCATCCGGCATCCGCGCTGGGTGAAACCGATGGATTCCTTGACCGTCGGGTAATCACTGTAGTCGAACTGTCCCCATTCCTGGCCAATCACCTGTTCAACGGTGTGCAGATTCCCGGAACCGGTACCCCCAAGGATGGCCTGCGGGAAATGGCGACGAAACGACTCGACCAGATGGGCCGAGGAGTCAAAAATCACCGACCCATACACACGGTCATAGACGGGCTCAAACAGGGTGCGGGCCGGTTCCCGGGTGAAGACCACTTCATCGCCTTGGTGCCGGTGATAGCTGGCCAGTCGCATCAGGGCCAGATTCGGCAGCTTGCCGTCGAGTTGCGTCAATCGGATGATCATCGGGTTCCCCCTCTATGGTCGCTGCCACAGCCATACATATTTGTTCCGTCCGGGCCTGCCGGATCTCGTGTCCCGCCCGGAGTGGGAATAGCCAACGCGCCGCCAGCCATCGAACCGATAGAGGTTGCCCGAGTGCTGTGCCGCATCCTGGTAACTGATGGCGTACAGATAGCCGCCGTCCAAAAAGGGAAAAACGAATTCCCGCCACAAACGCAGGGCAACACGGCAAAGGCCCGGTCGTACCGCGCACAACCGCGAGAGTTCCACCGTATTGCTTCTGTCCAGTCCCTCAACGCCGCCGACTCGCTCACGGATGAGGGTGGATGCCATGGTCACCGCCACTGGTTGCCCATCGTGAAACAACCCGTGGTGCACGCCGCGTTGGTTGCCGCGCCGCAAGGGCCCCATGCGATGTTCCCAGGCGGTCAGGCAGGCATTGGCTGTTTCCAGATCAATGGACTCATAGGTGATGAGCATGGCACCCCCAGAAAAGCAGAACCCCGCCGAGGCGGGGTCAATCGATTGCAGAACACCAGATGTCAGGAAGGATTCGGGCAGTATCTCACGACAACCCATACCCGGAGATCATCCACTTGGTAGCGGTGATCTTCAGTGCCGTTGCCACCCCGTTGGCCGCCAATGTGCGATTGCCGGTCTTGTTCGTCCCCGCCAATGACAGGGTGTCCGTCGTGATGGCAATCGTGACGGAGTTGGCCTCGTTGACAAACCAGAGGGTGGTTCCGATTGGGAAAGCCACGCTGCTGTTGGCCGGGATGGTGAAGGTTCGAGCGGCATTATCCGCCGCAGGGTGCAGGATCTGTTTTCCTGCATCGGTCAGAACGAGGGTATAGTTGGCAGAACGGCTGTTCTGGAGGATCTCTTTGGTCGCTTTGCCATTCAACTGCACCTGAATGCCAGAGGTGACACCTGCCACGTACCCCAATTCCGCACTGGTCACCGCAGATGCAGCCACCTTACCAGCCGCATCGCTGACCAACGCCCGACTCAAATCCAAGTTGCTGGTGGTGATGGAAGAGACTGCCCCGGTGAACAGGGCAGAGTCCTCCGCAACCATGCGCACCCAGTCTGATGGCCCGGCCCCTTTGCGTTTCCACACTGTCCCGTTGGTCTGGAAGTAGACCGAACCAACGGGAAAGGTGGATGTATCAATCGCCACTGGCGACAAGGCACCAGAGAACAGGCCGACGTTGTCACCGAGAG
>JAMOAX010000256.1:0-2575 GCA_039908555.1 Magnetococcus sp. DMHC-8 | reverse complement strand
CGAGGGGGTCACACCCGATCCCATCCCGAACTCGGCAGTTAAGCCCCTCAGCGCCGATGATACTGCATCTCAAGATGTGGGAAAGTAGGACACTGCCAGGAAGTTTTTTCATAAGCGAGGAGTAACTGTTGTGAAGACCTTCATGGCCACCCCGAAGGATGTGACCCGGCAGTGGTGTTTGATCGACGCGGAGGATGTGGTGCTGGGTCGGCTGGCGAGCGAGGCGGCGCGGCGTCTGCGGGGCAAGCACAAGCCCATCTACACCCCGCACATGGACACCGGTGATTTTATCATTGTGATCAATGCCGAGAAGGTGCGTTTGACCGGGAACAAGCTGGCGGACAAGGTTTATTATCGTCACAGCCGGTATCCGGGTGGGCTGCGTTCGGTCACGGCGGGGGCTGTGTTGGCGGGACCGCATCCGGGACGGGCCATTGAGGCGGCGATTCGTGGCATGTTGCCCAAGAACAAGTTGGGGCGGCAAATGTTTCGCAAGCTGAAAATTTACGCGGGGTCCCATCATCCTCACGAGGCGCAGCAACCGGTTGCCCTTGAGATGGCGGGTCGGTAGGCGAGGGTCAAGGCGGCTCTGGTGAACATTCCAGGTTGAATGGAGTACGTTTTTATGTCTTTGGCGAATGCGACATATGCGACCGGCAAGCGCAAGGAGGCCGTTGCGAAGGTTTGGATCATGGCGGGGTCGGGCAAGATCACGGTCAACAAGCGGGAGCTGGCTGATTATTTCGGGCGGGATGTCCTGAGCATGATTGTGCGGCAGCCTTTCAAGGTGACGGACACGGAGGCCAAATTTGATGTGGTGGTGGCCACCAACGGGGGCGGTATTTCCGGTCAGGCCGGTGCGATCAAGCATGGCATTTCCAAGGCGTTGACCATTTACAATCCCGACCATCGGGCCGCCCTCAAGAAGGCCGGCTTCCTGACCCGCGACTCCCGCACGGTGGAGCGCAAGAAGTACGGTCAGCACAAGGCCCGGAAGAGCACGCAATACTCGAAGCGTTAAGCCCCCGTTGCTGGGGATGGCGTTGCAGAAGGGAAGGGCTTGCGCCCTTCCCTTTTTTGCTTTGGCTTTGTCGTTCTTGGCTTTATCATTTCGTCCGGCAGGGTGTCAAAACTCGCCAGTCTGCCTGCGGCGCATGTTGAAAATACCGCAGCAAAAAGCGGCTGCGGTTCTTTTTAAAATCAACGGCAACGGCAAAGTCCCAGGGCGCTGCCCTGGACCCGCCAGGGGGGTGACCCCCCTGGACCCGCAATCCCGACAGGGTTTCCCGGGGTGAACAGGGACGAAACGATGCACCGGTGCAACAAGCAGAGCACTATCGAAACAGAGGAACGCACATGACACTCTCCGTTGCCATCCTGGGAGCCACCGGTTATACCGGTGGTGAACTGGTTCGCCTGCTCAGTCGGCATGGCGGCGTGCATATTGCGCATGTCACCTCCGAACGCTATGCGGGCAAGCCGTTGCGGTTGGCCTTTCCCCATCTCGCCAATGGGCCCGAGCTGATCTGTCGTCCCCTGGGGGACCTGGAGGGGGTGGAACGGCTGGATGTGGCCTTTTGTGCCCTGCCCCATCTGGCCTCCATGCGGGAGGTGCCGGCGCTGCTGGAGCGGCAAGTGCGGGTGATCGATCTGTCGGCGGATTTTCGTCTGCACGATGCCGCCACCTATCGGGCCTGGTACGGTACCGACCATTTGGCCCCCGGGCTGCTGGCCGAGGCGGTCTACGGCTTGCCGGAACTGCACCGGGCCGCCATCGCCGGGGCCCGGTTGGTGGCCAATCCGGGTTGCTACCCCACCTCGGTGTTGCTGGCATTGGCACCCCTGTTGCGGGGGGAGTGGATCGACCCGACCCTGATGCTCATCGACAGCAAGTCCGGGGTGAGCGGTGCGGGTCGCTCTGCCAGCCAGGATACCCTGTTTGCCGAGGTGGAAGGGGGCTTCCGGGCCTACAAGGTGGAGGGACATCGGCATACCCCTGAAATGGAACAGGAATTGAGCCTCCTGGCCGGTGAGGAGGTGCGCTTGCGTTTCGTGCCGCACCTGCTGCCCCAGTCCCGGGGCATTTTGAGCACTTGCCATCTGCGTCCTCGTGCTGTACGGTCCCAGGCGGAATGGCGCGACCTCCTGTGGAACGTCTACCGGGATGAGCCCTTTGTGCGGGTGCTGGAACCGGGTCTCTGGCCGGCCACCCACCATGTGCGTGGTTCCAACCATTGCCATATCGCCGTGGCGGTGGATGCGCGCACCGGGTGGTTGACGGTTTTGTCGACCCTGGATAACCTGGTCAAGGGGGCGGCGGGGCAGGCCGTGCAAAACATGAACCTCATGTTTGGACTGGAGGAGCGGACCGGACTGGAACAACTGCCGCTCTTTCCGTAGTGGCTCAACCAGGCTGATTTGACAGGCTTTGAAAAGTGGCTGCGGGTCCAGGGGGGTCACCCCCCTGGCGGGTCCAGGGCAGCGCCCTGGGATTTTGCTGTTGCTTTTCAAAAAAGCCGAAGCGGTTTTTGCTTCGGTACTCCCGGCATGCGCCGCAGGCAATCTGGCGATTCTG
>JAMOAX010000255.1:0-2577 GCA_039908555.1 Magnetococcus sp. DMHC-8 | reverse complement strand
TTGGCTGGCGTTCTCCTCGCCCCCCCGGAATCGGGACAGGGGGTCCAGGAAAATTGTCCCCAGGTTCGGAACCAGCTTGGCGGCCTCTGCCAGTTCATGCAGGAACCGGGTATACTCCACCTGCTTGGAAACCGAATTGACATCGGTGATCAGGCTGGGGGTGCCGACTCTGGCCTCGAAAAAAATATTCCTCCAGGCCAAAGATTGAATCTCTACCGGCAATCGACCGATGATTTCGGCAAGGCGTCGATGTGCCTCGTCAGGCTCGTCCTCACCGCCAACGAACAGAACGGCACCCGCCCTGGATGCAGAGTAACCGAACCAACTGCCGCCGGTTGCGAGAGCGATGGCAATGGAGAGAGCCAACCTCGTTTTGCCTGCACCCCCCGAACCCAGCAACACACCCACCCGGCCAGCAGGTAACAGGGGATACATGAGCCAGTCGCGCTCCGGGGGGGTGGTCGTGTCCCATCCTCGGTCAATACCAGATTGCGGAATGAACGCTGGTTTGAATGCGGCATCTTCGGCGGGTGATGGTTCGGAATCTGGTTCAACTGGTCGTGAATTACGCACGGCCTCCTCAAACGCGTTCATGACACCCCCCTTTCATGGTTCCAAATGTCCAACCAATCCAGCGATTTGGCACCGTCTGGAATCTGCCCTGGGGGTGTCAGGACGTGGACGGTGCGGCCTTCTCCAGCCAATCGTTTGGCAAGAGATTCGGCGGCACGTTGCCCAACCCCTGAACGATCAAGATCGGCCCAAATTTTCACGTTGCGGATCTGGTCTGGAAGCCGCATTGCGGCCATTCCTCCGGCAGTGATGCTGGACCAGGCAGCCAGTTTCATCGCCAAGCGAACGGCAAAGCACTTCTCAATCCCTTCGGCAATGTGTAGAGTCGAGCCAGTTGGTCGAAATAGCCGGATGGCAGCCCCCTGCGTCGCGCCCCCAAGAACGGGTGACATAATTTTTTTGACAGAACCGGGAACATCAGCCTTGCAGCCATCTGCTGTCAGAAATGTGCGGTGTAGGGTTACGGTGCCTCCGCTCAATGCCTGGATTCTCGCCACCAACACCGGGAAAAACCCGACCAATCGGCCCTCGTGCCAATAAGGTAGGGATGGGTGGAACCCGATCACCGCCGGATCGGGCAGGTCATCCATGATGGCAACCAGGCCACGATTTTCAAAGTAGTTGCGGGCAGGTCCGGCGGTCGGGTGGTTCAACGACACCAAGCCTTGCGCGACGGCCAGCAGCTTATCGAAGGCCCCTGTGTTGAACCTGGGCGTGGCTCGGTAGGTCTCCTGCTGCCCTGACTGCTTGGTCGGGTCAATTCCCAACGCACCAGCAACGGCCTCCAGGATTTCAGGGAAAACGTCCGATCCGATCAATCGACCGACAAAGGCAAACCCGTCTCCCGCGCCGCATCCGTTGCAAATGAACGACCCTGACCCGTCCCGATTATCGAACCGGAAGCGGTCTTTTCCACCGCACCATGGGCAAGAGCCATGTTTGCCGGTCAAGTATGACGACGATGCACCCAGGGTGGTCAGGAGGCTTGACCATTGCCCTTGCGCCGCAGACCGAACAGCGTCGGCATCAAAAACTTGCCTTCGTAGGCGAAAAGCTGTTGTGCCCATTTCCCCCCCCCCTCAACCCTGAACCGGGGTGGCGGCAACAGCTTTCCGTGGACGGCCTCGACGGGTCGGCATGAAGGGGGTGGTTGCTTGGCGGCTTCTTTCGTCGGTAGAGATATTTGAAAGCTGGTCGGCCTCAGAAGTTGAACCGACAACCCGACTCGCAAGCCATTGATCTAAATCACTGAATCGGTAGACAATGGTTGAGCCCAATTTTGCGAACTTTGGACCCTGCCCGGTACAGCGAAGTTTTGCCAGATATGAGACGGACACGCCGGTATAGCGTGCTGCGCCGGTAGGTTGCGTACCAACAGGGGTGACATGCAGAGTGGCGTCCATAATATTGAAATCTCCATACATTTAACGGTTGCCTTCAGACTCGTCAGTCCATCGGCGGAATCGCTGTACAACGCATGGACACCATAAAACAACGAAAAAATTCCCGTCAAATACTTTTAATTATTCGTTGTGACATACCACTTTCTGCTTGATAATCAAGCGTTTAACGGCAACGGAAAATACGGATAATTTGGTCAGGTATTTTTTCGTAACGCGGGGGCGATTGTGTCGCGGATTTTACGGAGCGAGTCTGATTTTGAGTTAAGTGCTCGTCTTATTGTTCCGTTTGGACGTTTTGTGTCTATTACATCAAGGGATATTTTCCGTGCAATCTCATTGACCGTCAAGGTGGAGTCTTTTCTGTGCATTGCCAGTGCAGCAGCAATCCACCTTTCTTTTCTTGCTGCAAGGTCGCTGTCTACTGGTCTCCCCCGTGGTTTTCTTTGGTTTGGCGATGCGTTGTTTGTCTCTGCCTGTGCGGGTGATTCAGTCACCTGAATCGGTGACTTCAAAGGCGCACGTCTCGGCATATGCCTTTGGAACGGCATTTCAACAGCCAGAACCGCATCGAGAGTGGGCCTGAATGCCCTCCTCACTATCA
>JAMOAX010000083.1:0-13342 GCA_039908555.1 Magnetococcus sp. DMHC-8 | reverse complement strand
TGCCGAACATCCTGTTCTGACCATGAGGGATGGTGTTATCCAACGGTTCGAAATCGCCATGGACCTCTCGTGGAAACTACTGCAACGTACACTGAAGGATATTCTGACGATCAATCCGGGATTGATCCGCACCAAAGAGGACATGTTCCGTGTCGCCGCGGAGTACGAACTGATCATGAATACGGAACGCTGGTTGGGTCACTACGAAGCTCGCAATCAGACATCACACATCTACGATGCCAATCTGGCGGTGCAGGTGTTTGATCGTATTGCATCGTTCTTGCCGGATGTGAGGGAACTTGTGGTGAGGTTGAAGAATGCCGCTTGATCTCCGACCCGACCAGTTGGCCATCATCCAGGAGATCCTGCAGTGTCACGCGCCGAACTGGGATGTGTGGGCCTTCGGTTCTCGAGTCCAGGGAACGGCACGCCTTGTCTCGGACCTGGATCTGTGCCTCCGTGGTAACAAAGCCATGGGGTTCGAACGACTGGCGCGATTGCGGAACGCCTTCTCCGCAAGTCCTCTCCCTTTTCGGGTGGATGTAGTGGATTGGGCGACGACTGCGGAGGGGTTCAGGGGAATTATCGAGAGGGATCGGGTGGTGGTGCAGGAAACGGGAAGCAAATAACCGATTTGCGACGCTGATCTTCCCTCCGCAACCAATGCGCCCATCAGTATGCAACAGATGACCGCCATCACCGCAACTGAAACCCCTTCTTCACGCTCTCCAAAAGCGTATTGACTGCTTTGACCGTCTCTTCCATGGGTGCCCTCATGTCGCCTGACACACTTGGGACGTCCCTTGGATGGTTGTGTTGTGGACGATTCAGGCAGCCTGAAGAAGACACGATTTCCTCTGCTTCTGGTGATTGTGACCAGATTGTCTATGTCGCACGCTCTTCCCAGAAAGGAGGCGATGCTGAAGGAGGAATCGGCCACATCGACGGTCAGTTTGTTGTGGAAAGGCAACTCTTGGTCGTCCATGAGCTCTTCGATCTGAGAAATGGCCATATCCGTCCCCGTTTCTCCACTGGGGATGCGCTCTATTCGCAGTGGAATGGCCCACGATGGTGATTGTGCCACCTTCTCAGGCAAGATGACGACTGTCGAGAAGTGATGCCCCACGGTGACGGGGTTGTTGCCGGGTGCCGGGTTGGGCAGGTACACGATTTGCCGATCTTCCAGGGTCCTGGCAAAAGGCCTGGGAGCCGGTGTTGTGTCAACCGCAATGAGGAAAAAAGGTCGATTGCTCGGTGCAGGCAGAAATGGAGAAAGGAGTCGAAGTCGTGCCTTTTGACTTTCGGAACGTTCAACAACGGAATAAGCGGCCTTGACTGGTCTGAAAAAAATTGTCCACGGCATCGTGGAGGCTGCAATATTGTCTAGAAAACAGGCAGCTTAGGCTTAATGCGACAGGGGACTTGAAACGGGTGTTGCCAGCAATTGCGTCTGTCAACTCCAACAGTGCATCCCGGCGTTTTGGAAATGATGCACGAAGTCGGCGGCGAAATTCTTCAAAGTTTCTGATGGGACTGTCCAGCATGGCAGGTCTCCTTCCTGGTTAGAGTCACTGGTTAATGAAACTCTACCAGGATTCAGCGTGGCAGGGTAGTCCCGCTGGTGGCCGGTGCTGGTTTGTCCAAAGTCCAATCTTCATGGGCACGGGTCAACTCCATGGCCACCTTTTCCGTGTCGGCGTCGAAGGCTTCCCGGTCTGCCTCCTCCCGGGAGGGAACCACCAGGGCATGGGCGATAAAGGCCACCTCGCCGGGCACGATCCATTCCGGTTCCCGGCGCACCATGGCCAAGGCCCGTTCACGCCGCAGGGCCAGCCCGGACTGTTGCTGCTTGACCCGCAGCCATTTTCAAAGCCTGTCAAAGCAGCTTGAGCCAGTAGGTTGACTCATTCCTGCGTTTCGTCGTTGCCGGTCTGCGGCGTTGGCCGGGTATCCGGCGTCGGGTTGTCTGTTGATGGGTGGCTGCGGGCCTGTCTGGCGGGCAGGGAGGTTGTGTGCCGCCGGGGTGTGGGAGCACGACCAGCCTGTCCGGTCCGCAGACAATCCGGGAGTTCACGCAGCGCACCGCCCTGGAAATCACTCTCCAGGGCGGTCAGGACCATGCCCCGGTCCCAGCCCAACCCATCGGTCAGGCCGCGGTAAAGCCAATCAAACTGGTGACGCAAGGCGATTTCGTGGGTGCGCCCGATGGCCGCAAACAGCCAGTCGCACAGGGCCAGCAGCACGTAAAAAGGTTCCGATTGTTGCACGATCAGTTGCCGAACGTGGGGAAAACGACCGGAATTGCCGAACAGATCCCAATAACGGGCCAGCCGCTTGAGACGGCGCAGAGTGGCAAAATCCAGCAAATCATTGCACAGCAGATCATAGGGAGGGTCCGGGTTGTAGACCATGCCGAAGGTTTGACTCTCCTCCCGAATCGGTGCGCCCCGCAGCCGTTTCAAGATGCCCACCTGTATTTCATGGGGATTGAGCCGGGCCAGTTGATCAAAACCGGCGGCAAAGCTGTCCAGGGTTTCACCGGGCAGACCGACGATCAGATCGGCATGCAGATGCACCCCGGTCTGTTGCAGCAGCCAACGCATGTTGTCCAGGCTTTTGTCCCGGTTTTGTCGGCGCCGGATGCGGGCCTGCACCGATGGATTGAATGACTGAATACCCATTTCCAGTTGCACGGTACCCGGCGGGAACCGTTGCAACCGTTCCCGCAGCGGCTGTGGCAGGCGGTCCGGGACCATTTCCAGATGCAGGAAGAGACCGGGAAGGAGACGCTGCCAGAAAAAGTCCAGCACGGCCAGGGCTTCCGGTAAATGCAGGTTGAAGGTGCGGTCCACAAATTTGAACTGTCTGGCCCCCCGGTCCAGCAGTTGCTGCATGGCCTGCAGGAAGTGATCGAGGGGAAAACGCCGCACCGTTCGGTCCAGGGAGGAGAGACAGAAGGCGCAGCGGTATGGACAGCCGCGGGATTGTTCCACATAGAGCAGTCGCTGGGCCAGATCCTGGGCTGTGTACTCGTCATAGGGCATGGCGAGGGTGGCGAGGTCGGGGGGATCGGCCCGCCGGATCTTGTCGACCGGTCGCTGCCCGTCCAGCAGGGCGCGGCACAGGCTGTAAAACGACCGCTCCCCCTCGCCGCAGATGACATAATCTGCAGCCTGAACGATGGCCTGTTCATCGGTTTCAAAGGAGACTTCCGGTCCTCCCAGCACCACGATCAGGGTCGGGCGAATCCGTTTCAGCAGCCGCACCAGCCGTGTGCAGGGTTCCACGTTCCACAGATAGACGCCCAATGCCACGATGCGGGGGTCCTGCTGAAGGATGATTTCCGCCAGTTCTTCCGGCGCATCCGTGCATTCAAACTCCCGCAGGGCAGCACGGGGCCGCAATTCCGCCAGATTGGCCAGCAGACAACGCAATCCCATGGCGGTATGACGGTAACGGGCATTGAGGGTGGCAAGAAGAATATCGGCCATGAAAAATGGCGCACAGGGCGCCCCGCAAGGCAACAGGACTGGACCGGTTCATCCAAATGTTGTAGCATTGTGCACCTGATGCTCGGTTCCAACAAGGCATGGCGGTTCATTCAATGTCTGATTTGCACTCCGATCTTGCCCTGATGGAGGCGGCGGCCCGGCAGGCCGGGTCTGTCATCATGCAGTATTACCAGCCCGGCGCCCCCGTCCAGTCCCATGTGCACCTCCAGGACAAAGGACGGAACAACCCCCTCACCAAGGCAGACATGGAGGCGGATCGGCTGTTGCGGACCCAGCTGCTGGCCAACCGTCCATCCTACGGCTGGCTCTCCGAAGAGACCACCGATGATGCAACCCGGCTGGCCTGTCGGCGGGTCTGGATCGTCGATCCCATGGACGGCACGAAGGAATTCATCGTCGGTCTGCCGCAGTTTGCCGTCTCCATCGGTCTCGTCGAGGATGGTCACCCGGTGGCTGCCTGTATTCACAACCCGGCCAGTGGAGAACTGTTTTCCGCCATCCTGGGTGGTGGCACCCGTCTGAATGGGCAGCCTGTGCGCGCCTCCCGGCAGGCGCATCTGCGGGGGGCCTCCTGTCTGGCCAGTCGTTCCGAAACCCGCCATGGCGACTGGGAAGCCTTCCGGCAGGAGCTGGCCATCACCCCCATGGGTTCGATTGCCTACAAGCTGGCGTTGGTGGCCGCCGGTCGCTTCGACTTGACCTTTACCCTGACCCCCAAAAACGAATGGGATTTTTGTGCCGGCACCCTGCTGCTCCAGGAGGCGGGTGGTCGCGTCAGTGACAAGGACGGCCAACCCTGTCGCTTCAACCAGCACAATCCACGGGTTCGTTCCATGCTGGCCAGCAATGGGCGGTTGCACGATGCCTTGCTGGCCTATCTGGAACAGGCACCTCTGTCGCCGGACCGACAAATGGTGCCCGACCAATCGGGCGGTGCATGATGGCACCCCTGGTCCGCTTTTTCTCTTCTGGTGACAGGAAACAGCCATGAATCACTATGACGTCTATGGTATTGGCCACGCCCTTGTGGATGTGGAACTGCAGGTGTCGGACGACTTTCTGAGCCGGGCCGGCCTGCAGAAGGGCAGCATGACCCTGGTGGATGAGACCCGGCAGCAACAGTTGCTGCAACAGGTGGCCGGTTTGCCCCAGCACCGTTCCTGCGGTGGTTCATCGGCCAACACCCTGATCGGTCTGGCCCAGTTCGGTGGACGGGGGTTTCACGCCTGCAAAGTGGCAGACGATGAGGCAGGCGCTTTTTTTGCCCAGGACATGCGGTTGCACGGTGTGGAAAACAGCCTGGACCCGCCTCGTCCAGCCGGCACCACTGGTCGATGCCTGGTGTTCATCACCCCGGACGCAGAACGGACCATGTGTACCCATCTGGGCATTTCGGAGCAGTTTTCCACCGCCCAACTCGCCGAACCCGTGCTGAGTCGGGCAGAGTACCTGTATATCGAAGGGTACCTGGTCTCTTCCCCATCCGGTCAGGCGGCCACGGTGGAGGCCGCCCGCATGGCCCGCAAGCAGGGGGTCAAGATCTCGCTCACCTTTTCGGACACCAGCATGGTCACCTATTTCCGGGCCGGATTGGATGCCGTGATCGGCGACGGTGTGGATCTGCTGTTTTGCAATGAGAGCGAGGCATTGGCCTATACCGAAACCCAAACCCTGGAACAGGCCAAACAGCGCCTGGGCCAACTGGCCCGGATGGTTGGTCTGACCCTTGGCGAACGGGGTGCGTCCCTTTATAATGAAGGCAAGTGGATCGACATTCCGGGGGTGCCCGTGCGGGCCGTGGACAGCAATGGTGCGGGTGATCTGTTTGCGGGTGCCTTTTTGTTTGGCATCACCCATGGCTACGCCCTGGTCCAGGCCGGTCGGCTCGCCTGTCGCGCCTCTTCCGTGCTGGTCACCCAGGCGGGTGCACGACTCGGGAGCGGCCAGGCGGAGACGATTTTAAACCATCAGGAGCAATCATAATGGCAACCACACCGACCGACGCACCGCTGCCACCGGATCGGCGCCACTTTTCGCGCGTCGATTTCCGGCACCAGCTCACCCTCACCAATGCCGACGGCGCGGAATATCCCGGTGCCTTTGATGACATCAGCCTGAAGGGCATGTTGTTCTGGAGCAGTCCGTTGCCCGAAAAGGGGGAGTCTCTCGCCGGTGTCCTGCTGCTGGGCGAGATCGAAATGCACATTGTCGGTGTTGTCGTCCACTCCCACCGCGACCGGGGCGCCGCCATCCGTTTCCAGGGCATGGATGTGGACAGTTTCAGTCACCTGCGTCGGTTGGTCTCCCTCAACATGGGAAATTCAGAGACCATAGACAAAGAATTTTTTGCCTCTCTATGAAAGTGGCGGGCGCTGTTCGGGGTGTGTTGCCCATCCTGGATGCCGATTGGTTGGACCATTTGACCGTTCAGTCGACCACTGGCGGTGTTCCGGCGCCGGTCGACCGGGATGCCCTGGTCGATGCCATTGCCCACTGTCTGGGTCGTTCCTCTGTCACCTGGGTGCAGTTGCGCTGCAAGGGCGCCGTGGCGCGTTGTGCCCCCTTCGCCGCCTTGTGGATGGCTGCCCTGCGACGCCATGGTCCGCACCTGGTCGTTGTCATCAATGATCACGTCGAACTGGCCGTATCCCTGGCGGCCGACGGTGTGCATGTGGGCCAGACCGACACCCCGGTGGCGGTCTGTCGGCAACGGTTGGGACCGGACAAACTGATCGGTCTGTCGACCCACTCTCTGGCAGAGGTGGAGGACGCCAACCGGGCCGATGTGGACTATGTGGGCTTTGGACCGCTGTTTGCCACCTGCACCAAACCGGATGCAGCAGCGGTTCAGGGTGTGACCCGCCTGGCGGCGGTCTGCCGCACGGCACGCAAGCCGGTCGTGGCGATTGGTGGCATTCAGGTGGCCGATCTGGCACAGGTGGCGACCGCCGGTGCGACGGCGGCGGCCATGATCAGTGGTTTGTGGGCAGCAGGCCAGTGGCAGCAACGACTGGCACAGGCGGAACAGGCATGGGAGCAGGGCTCACGCCGCCCACCCAGGTTGGGCCATGTGCGACAGGAGGAGGTGTGACCCGCTCGGCGGTGCCGTGCCGTTTGACCGGGGTTGTCACGGCTCTTCCATCGCCTCTTCTTCTTCGGAGAGGTTGATTTTTTCTCGACGTTCGGCCCTGGTTTTGCAGCCGATGCACAAGTCGGTCACCGGACGGGCTTCCAGCCGTTTGAGACCGATCTCCACACCGCACTCCTCGCAGAAGCCGTATTCGTCGGCCTCCAGTACGGCGATGGTGCGGTCGATCTTGGCGATCAACTTTCTCTCCCGATCACGGGTGCGCAGTTCAAAGTTGCGGTCGGTCTCCAGGGCTGCCCGATCAGTCGGGTCGGCAAAGATGGCCTTTTCCTCCGTCATGGCGGCCAAGGTTTTGTCGGCGTCTTCCATCAACTGTTGCCGCCAATCCATCAGGAGGCGGTAGAAAAAGGCCCGTTGCTGGGGCGACATGTACTCCTCCTCTTCGGAGGGTACATAACCCGCAGGCAGCACTATATCAGCGATCTTGAGCATGTTTTACCCCCTTCGCGCGTCCCTGTCTGTACCGGACATCCTGACCGGAAAAGACCGCATTCTATATGAAGAAAAGCACGATTGTCAATCCATTAAAAAAAGTCGGTCATCCAACCGGGTTGGTGGCCGGCTGTCAGTCCGGAAATATCTTGCCGGGATTCAGGAGCCCCCGGGGGTCGAAGACGGCCTTGATGCGCTGCTGCAACAGCAGGGCGGTGGCGTCCACCTCCCAGGGCAGAAAGGGCTGTTTCTGGATGCCGATGCCATGTTCCCCGGAGAGGCTGCCGCCCAGATCCAGCACCAGCCGGAACACCTGTTCCAGGGCCGGAGGTACGGCCTCCATCTGCCGGGCATCCGCCGGGTTCACCAACAGGTTGACATGGATGTTGCCATTGCCCGCATGGCCAAAATTGACGATGGGTATCTGCCAGGTTCGGGCAATGTCGGCGAGCCCGGCCATCAGCTCCGGCAGGCGGGAGACCGGCACCACTACATCCTCGTTGATCCGTCTGGGGGCCAATTTTTTCAGGGTGGGGGAGAGGGCATAGCGGGCTGCCCAGATGGTGGTCGCCTCGCCGGCCTCTGCCTGGAGCAGTTCCAGGCAGGCAAAGCGGGTCAGGCGATCCACGATGGCATCGGTCGATGGGCCGATGGTCGCGGCACTGCCGGACACCTCCAGGAGCAACATGGCCTGCCCGTCCGGGGGCAACGACACAGTGCCGGTCTGGCGCAACAGATCCAGTGCCGATCCGTCCAAAAACTCGATGGCATCCGGGGTTTCTCCCTCGGCCATCAGGGCGCATACGCCCCGGGTGGCCTCGGCCACGGAGGGGAACAGGGCCCGCACCAGCCGCCGTGCCTCCGGGATGGGTGCCAGTTTCAGGGTGGCCTGGGTGATGACCGCCAGGGTGCCTTCGGACCCGATCAGCAGGCGAGTCAGGTCATAACCCACCACCCCCTTGGTGGTGCGACCGCCGGTGCGGAAGGGAGTGCCGTCGACCAGAACCGCCTCCAGCCCCAGCACCCAGTCACGGGTTACGCCATGGCGGACCGCGTGGGCACCGGCGGCGCACATGGCCAGATTGCCACCGATGGAGCAACTGCAGGAGGAGGAGGGGTCGGGGGGCCAAAGCAGGCCATGGGGCTGCAAATGGGCTTGCAGATCGGCATGCACGACGCCCGGTTCCACCACTGCCAGACGGTCCCCGACCGAGACCTCCAGGATGCGGTTCATCCGCTGCAGGGAGAGCACCACCCCGCCCTGCACCGCCAATGCCCCGCCGACATTGCCAGTCCCGGCGCCACGGGGAATGACGGGCACCCCCGCCTCATGGCATAAACGCAGGGTGATCTCCACCTCCTGGCGGTTGCCGGCCAGTACCACTGCCCAGGGCAGATGGCGCAGACCGGTGTTGTCACGGGCATAGACCTCCCGTTCTGCCGCCGAGGCCAGCAGGCTGGCTGGCCCCAGGGCCTGCGTCAACCGCGCCAGCAGAGGCCGGCAATGGTCAGGGATTGGTGACGCCGGGAGCGGCGACCGGGGAGACGGATTCATGCACGGTTCCTGAAGATGTGGGTGACGCCGCCGGCATGACCGGTTCCTGTCCTGTCGCCACCGGTTTGGATATGGCTGTCGGACCCGTCACCGGCGCCCCGCCCTGTCCCGTTCCCGGGGGCCTGGTCGCTTCGGCGCCACTGATGGTGATATAGGATACCACTTCGCGCACATCGGCCACCTGCTGGGCTACCTGAACAGCCCGGTCCCGCTCCTGCGCCGTTTTCGCATCCCCCAGCAGATAGACCACCCCCTTGGTGGTTTTGACATGAATGTTCAGGCCATGAATATCCTGATCCAGCAGGAATTTGGATTTGACCTTGCTGGTGATCAGGGCATCGGTCGCCAGTTCGCCCGGGCTGACGTACTGGACACGCACTTCGGAACGGACTTCGGTCACTCCCCGGGTTTCCCGGGCGATCCGAATGGCTTCGTCCACCTCTTCCTGATTCATGGCCGAACCGGTCAACAACACCCGACCATTGTGCACGCTGACCCCCAGATTGCCCACCCGCACCTGGTCACTCTGAATGAAACGGCTGCGAATTTTCATCGCCACCCAGGAATCTTCCATCTGACTGCTCAGATCCCGATCTTCCCCCACCACGCTCGTGGTGGCGGCCATGCCACCACCCACCATCATCGGGATGCAACCCGGCAGACAGGTGAGTGCCAAAACGCACAGTACAGGACACCGCATCGTTGTTTTCATCGCTTCAATCCTTTGCTCCAGAACCAACATGATTGCCATTTTTTTTCTGTCTTACCAGCCGGGACGAAAGGCGTCGGCCACCAATTCCACCCGCCAGTCGGACCCGGTTTTCCAGACCAGCACCGCATCAAAACGACAGGCCAGCGCCGCATAGCCCGGATGCCGTTGCAGGTAACCCGCCGCCAACCGGATCAGGCGGGTCTGCTTGCGGGCGTGAATGGATTCACCCGGGTGCATGCCGCCCATCCCCTGGCGGGCCTTGACCTCGCAAAATACCAGGGTATTGCCATGCATGGCGACCAGATCCAGTTCACCCCGGGCTGATCGCACGTTGCGTTCCAGGATGCGATAACCCATTTTAAGCAAGTATTGTTCCGCAATTTGCTCAGACTGCAGACCCAAAAGTTGACGGCCATTATTCACGGGCGGTTTCCATCCGGATCGGGCGGTCCGTCGTGTGGTTGTTCTGGGGTATCTGATTTTGTTTGTTCTGCTTTTTTTGCCAATGCCATTTTGTAGAGCAGGGTTCTGGGCAGGCCGGTCTGCCGGGCGGCAGCGCGGGTGGCGGTTCGCATGCCCTGGCCTTCGGCCAGCAGGTGCGCCAGCAGGGCTTCCGACCGGGCCGGCGAATCGGTGTCTGCCGCCCGTCCCTGCATCAGCAGGACAATTTCGCCCCGCGGCGGGTGGGTCTGGAACCAGTCTGCCAATTCACTGACGGTGCCACGGTGCCAGGTCTCGAACAGTTTGGTCATTTCCCGCGCCACCACCGCCGGACGTTGGCCGCAGCCGGTCTGTTGCAGGGCCGTCAGGGTGGTGACCAGCCGCATGGGGGACTCAAACAGGACCACCGTCCGTTCTTCGGCGGCCATCCGGGTCAAACGGTCCGTGCGCTCCCTGCCTTTTTTTGGCAGAAAACCTTCAAACACAAAACGGTCCAATGGCAACCCGGAGCCGGACAGGGCCGTGACGACCGCCGAGGCCCCGGGCAGCACCTCCATGGCCATCTGCTCTGCCACCACGGCCCGGATCAGCGGCCCGCCGGGATCGCTGATGCCCGGGGTGCCCGCATCCGTCACCAGGGCCAGGCGTGCCCCCTGCCGCACAGCTTGCAGGAGGCCAGGCAGACGTCGGGCCGCGTTATGGTCGTTGAAACTGGTCAGGGGGGTATCAATGCCGTAGTGGGTACAAACGATGCGGGTGTGACGGGTATCCTCCGCCAGAATGCGATCCACCTCCTTCAATACCCGGACGGCACGAAAGGTCATATCATCCAGGTTGCCGATTGGGGTCGGAACGATGTACACTTTGCCGGCGGTCACTGTTTGCACATCTCACCTAGCGTTGGGGAAAAATGGCTCAGATCTCTGCTTGTGTCGGGAAGGATACGCCTGTCTTGCAGCAAATACCATCCCGTTTCGTCTTTCCGTCCGCTGGTCGGACGGTCGGACGGAAGGGGGTTGTCCTGTTGCTTGTGGCAGGTCTGTTGTGGGGATGTGCCGAGCAGAAGGCGGTCGCTCCCGTGGCCCAACTGCCGGAGCCGGTGCGGGTGGTATCACCCAAACCGCCGCCAGTACCGGTGCGGAACGTGCCCTGGCAACCCCTGCCGGCCGGTGCCCTGCCTGCTGTCCAGGGGATACCGCCGCCGGCCTCTGCCGGTACCCCGTCGCATGCGGTCGCCGGACCGGTCGGGGAAACGGTCCAGAAACCGGTTGCCGCCGTGGCATCCCGTCAGTCTGAGAGCCCGGGTGAGGCAGCCCTGTTGCAGGGTGAGTTGCTCCATTCCCAGGGCATGCTTCAGGAGGCCTGGCAACAATGGTCGCCCGTAGTGCGGGGCGCGGATACCCCGATGGAGGCCAGGCATGCGGATACCGCCTGGCGTCGTCTGTTCGAATCCTATTTCAAACAGGGGGACCGGGACAATACACCCCGTTTTTTGCAGGAGATTGCTGATCTGGAGCCGACGGCCCAGCAGAATCATGTCCGCCAGGATCTGGCCGGACGGCAGTCCCGGGAGCGTTTGAATCAATTGCTGTCGTGGCAACCGTCGACCTCGCCGCTGATACCGGTCATCCAGCATGCCCTCCTTGATCCATCGCTGGTCAGACAGGATGGAGGTTTGTCGTCGTCGGTTCCTTTGTCTGCATTGCCTGTACAACCCGTGCCGCCCGGCGCCGGCAACGCGCAACCGGGGGGCGGTGCGGTAGTCGGTCTGCCACACCCGGAGGGTGGCAAGGTCGAGGGACCGCCATCGCCGGAGGTGACGGGCCCGGTCCTGAAGGTTGGTCTGCTGGTGCCCCTCAGCGGCAAGTGGACCAGCATGGGAGAACATTTGCGGCGGGCTGCCAAGAAGGCTCTGGCCGACTATCCGTCCCTGCCCATCCAGTTGCTGATCGCCGACAGCGGTGATGCGGCGGATACCAGTCACAAGGCCATCAATGAGTTGGTGGCGCAACAGGTCGATGTCGTGGTGGGTCCCGTCTTTTACCCCACCGTGCAACCGGCGGTCGAAGTGGCCGCAGCCCATCACATACCGATCATCACCCTCAACCCGCAACGGGATGCCGACCGGGCGATGCGAGGGGCCTATTCCAACGCCTTCCAGCCGGAGCAGCAGGCCAAGATCATGGCCCGGCATGCCGTGTTGGATAAAAAATATGCCCGCATCGCCATTCTGGCGCCGGATTCCGAATACGGGCGTGGCGTAGCCAAGACCTTTGGTGACGAAGTCCAGGCCCTGGGCGGCGCGCCGGTGCGATCGGCTTTTTTTACCCAGGATGCCACCGATTTTTCGGCTTCGCTCAGGACCCTGGGGGTCCACGATGCCCTGTTTTTGCCGGCCTCTGCCAAACAGGTGCGTCTGATCGCCCCGCAGGCAGCCAATGTACGGTCCGGCAGCAACAAGGTGGCCCTGCTGGGAACGGCCCTCTGGAACAGTCCCGAACTCCTGACCGAGGGGACAGACTATATGGAGGGGGCCATCTTTTGCGATATTGACACCGCCATCAAGGAGCAGTTTCGTCAGTCCTTCCGTCAGACCTGGGAAGAGGACCCCAGTACCCTGGCCACCCTCGCCTACGATGGTGTGGCGGTTGTGGCGCAACTGCTGCAGGAACAACGACAGGGAGGCAAGGAGTGGCACACTGCCCTGACACGCCCAGCCGGGTTCCAGGGCGCCAGCGGGCCGTTGCGGTTTCTGGAAAATGGTCAGAGCCGGCGGCTCTATCACCTGTTTCAGGTCGAGCATGGCCGGATTCGGGTTTTGCAGCCGTTTCAGGACTCTCTTGCCATTCCCTGACAGGCGGGGGTTGACAAAAAAGGGCAAGGCTGTATTGCAAACCGCAGGAGGGCATGTTAGACTGCGGCGGTTTGGTGGGGCGGCTTGTGTTCCGTCTCGGGTACGGGGAGTTGTTTGATGTCTTTATAGGAGCGTGGTGCCATGGCGATCACCCAAAGTTTTGCCGTTGAACTGCTGGCTGGTGAGACCCTGAAAGTCGCCGGGCCGGGTTTCGTGGAGTTCAGTGCCGCCGAGGTGGCCCCGGTCAAACTGGCCGCCGGCGCCAAGGGCACGGTGGCGGCGACCCAGATGCAGGTCGGGGCCGGCACGGGCCAGGCGGTGATCAACACCGGGGTTGATCCGACCCTGCTGACCACAGCCGCCGGTTCCAAGGCGGCGACTGCCGGAACCATCTGGAACGGCAAGGGATTGAGCCTGGGATTGGGTCTGGGACTGGGTGCCTGGGGACCGGTCCTGCTGGCCACGGCCGTGACCGTGGGCGGGTATGTTTATTGGAAGAAAAAGCAGTCTGCCAAAGTCTGGCCGTTCTGATCCTGGTGGCTTTGGTTGTACGCTTGTTCCGCACGGGGGGACAGGAGACCGTCCCCCCTGTTTGCGTTGTGTATTGACCTGACCGCCTTTCCTGCTACCGGCGCTTCCAGGTCTCCTTGCTGATGAACGTCTCGCCCCGCTCAATGTACAGGGCCTT
>JAMOAX010000254.1:0-2584 GCA_039908555.1 Magnetococcus sp. DMHC-8 | reverse complement strand
CAGCGCGCCCAACATGCGCCGCAGGCAGGCTGCTTGTCACCATAAATCCCGATATTTATCAAACAAATTGGCTCCATGTGATGGGCATAAGCCATGACATATCCGCCAGTTTGCCTGCGGCGCATGCTGAAAAGTCCGCAGCAAACGGCGCTGCGGCTTTTTTAAAGGCAACGGCAAAGTCCCAGGGCGCTGCCCTGGACCCGCCAGGGGGGTGACCCCCCTGGACCCGCAGCAGTGATCCGTCATGGGGTGATCCGCGGTGCAGACGTCTGCCTGTCAGGCGTTTTTTTTCGCCCGGGGATGGGCAGCATCATAAACCCGCACCAGTCGGGCCTGATCCAGATGGGTATAGCGCTGGGTGGTGGACAGGGAGGCATGGCCCAGCATTTCCTGAATGGAGCGCAAATCGGCCCCTGCCTGCAGCAAATGGGTGGCGAAGGCATGCCGCAGGGCATGGGGGGTGGTTTTTTCGGGCAGATTGAGCCAGCGCCGCCGTTGCTGCATGATGCGCTGCACCTGACGGGGATTGAGACGGTTGTCTCCTGCCGTCCGTCTGACGCCCACAAACAGGGGGCCATTGGCCGGCGTGTCGGGGATGGCCTGTGACCGTTGCTGCAAATAGTCGGTGATGGCTGCGGCACATTGGCCGCCGATGGGCACCACCCGTTCCTTGTCGCCTTTGCCCAGCACCCGTGCCTCCCGGCTGGTCAGATTGAGGTCCAGCCGGTTCATCTGGCACAGTTCACCAATACGCAGTCCCGAACCGTACAGCAGTTCCAGGATGGCCTTGTCCCGGGCCAGCACCCAGTCGGGCTGGGGATGCTCCTCCCGGACGGGCGGCGGGCACTCCAGCAGACGAGCGGTCTCCTCTTCGCTGGGCGCGCGGGGCAGGCGCAGGCCCAGCCTGGGGGTTGCCACCCATTTGGCCGGATTGTGGTCGATCTGTCCGGCGGTCTCCAGAAAACGAAACCAGGCACGCACTGCAGCGATGCGTCGTTGCAGGGTGGCACGGGCCGCCTTGTCCCGATGGCCCTGGGCCAGGAAGGCCCGCATGTCTGCCGGACGGATGGCGCCGATCTGCTCCATGGTCAACACCACGCCCTTGTGTTGTTGCCAAAAGGCCATGAATCCCGCCAGGTCGTGCATGTAGGCCACCACCGTGCGGGGTGACAGACGTTGTTCCGACTGGAGATGACGGCGAAAAGGTTCCAGCAGGGAAGGAATCGGGGCAGTGGTCATGATTGGCCTGGCGCAGGAGGATCGAACCGGGACGGGACGAGCCCGTCCCACCGGATCATGGTCAAGCAATACCTGTTCCATGCAGTGCCGTCATTGCGGGTCCAGGGGGGCACCCCTTACAAGGGTAGGTTTTTTGTATAAAATTGCATGGGGGCCTGGGGGAGATTATCTCCCCCAGTGGGGGTGTGGGGTCAAAGCCCCTACAAAAAATCTTGCGAACTCGATGAGTTCCATTCGGGGCTTTGCCCCGAGCCCCACCAGAGGGCTCTGCTCTCTGGACTCCCGCCGGGGACCGTGACGGTCCCCGGACCCCTGCAATAATTTTATTTAATTATCAACATGATACAAAAAACATACCCTTGCAAGGGGGGGCAGCGCCCTGGGATTTTGCTGTTGCTGTTGACTTTAAAAATTTGCCGCGGCGCCCTCAGCATGCGCCGCAGGCAGGCTGGCACCGACCAGGTTGGCCTGTTCCAGATTGGCATCCCGCAGATCGGCGCCGCGCAGATCGGCCTGGCCCAGATTGGCCCAGTACAGATCGGCGCCGCGCAGATCGGTGGCCTGCAGATCGGCTCCCCACAGATCGGCCAGACGCAATACCATCCCGGACAGGTCCAGATGACTCAGCCACCCCAATACCGCGCTACCCAGGTCGGCCTCGCTTCGCTGACACCGCACCCGATGCAGCCAGGTGCCCAGGGCGGTGGCATCCACCGCCCAGCGGGGCGACCGGCGACCGGTATGACGGGCACAACCGTTCAGGACGGCCAGCAGGGCCCGTTCGGCGTGCTGTACCCGGGTCATCAACAACCGATGGCTGGTCGCGGCCGGCACGACCATGGGAAGTTCCTGCAACAACTGGCTGAACAGCCAGGACAACTGCTTTTGCCACTCCCAGACGGTCCGCACGGGATGGAGAGTCAGTTCACGGCGCACGGCGGTATACAGCAACCCCTCCAGCCCGGCGGGACCGCACACCTCGAACCATGACATCCAGACTGTCTCTGCATTCCAACCTTTGTCCGGGTTGGCCCGGTACTGTTTGAGTTGCTGGCTCATCAACCGGACCAGCCGCACGATGCGCCGGGCGGCCAGACAGAGCGCCAGGCTGTGGTGGCAGAAGGCAAAGACCTCTTCGGCACCGGGCTCGCTTTCCACCCGACGAAAGCAGCCGGCGAGCAGCAGACGCATGATTCCTTCACTGCCACCCGGTCTGGCACGGGCCGGGCGGGCTGTTGGCCAGAATGGCCGGCAACGGGTTTCCAGCGCTGTCACCGTGGCCGTCCACTCCTGGCCGTGCCAGGTTGCGGTGGCGGCCTCTTCCAGAAGACGGGTGAAGATCTCT
>JAMOAX010000082.1:0-13373 GCA_039908555.1 Magnetococcus sp. DMHC-8 | reverse complement strand
ATCAGGCGCTGGGCAGCCTGGTCCCATTCCGGGTGGCTGGGGGCAATCTCCCTGGCCTGGACCAGCCGCTGCAAGCCCTCTTCGACCAACCCTTTGGCGCCCAGAGCGATGGCCGAGCCGTACAGGGCCTCTACCCGACCCGGCTCGCTGGCCAGGATGCGGTCGTACAGGGAGAGGGCAGCCTCCGTCCCCCCCTTGAGCTGGTGGGCACGGGCCTGTTGTGCCAGTTCTGTCACGGTTGCGGGTTTTTTGGCGACCTGGGGGGCCGGCTGGGGTTTGGCACGGGCCGGCGATGCCTTGGCGGGGGCCGGTCGGGGGGCAGCGGTCGGCGGCGGCGGTGTCTGCACCCGGGGGGGGCGACAGGCCGCATCGTCCAGATGCACGTCGATGTGATCGGGTTCCAGCCCGGCCCGATAGCGGGACCACATGATCTCATAGGCCGCCTCCAGACTGCGAGTGAAACGCGGCGAATCAAACAGCGGCGATTGGACCAGATTGTTGTTCAGACGTTGACGGATGGCAGCCAGTCGCGCCGGATCGTGGGCCAGTTCCAGGGCCAGCGCCTCATACTCGGCCAGGGATTGGGTACTCAGCTCGGGCAGGCCGACGTTGGCCAGCAGACTGCCCGCCACCCGCGATGCAAAGGTCTGGCCCGCATAGGTCAGCAGGGGACATCCCGCCCACAGGGCATCGCTGCCGGTGGTGTGCGAGGTGTAGGGATAGGTATCCAGAACCAGGTCGGCAACCCGGTAGCGGGCCAGATGATTGGCCGGTGGCATCTTGGGGGCAAAATGGATGCGGGCATCGTCCACCCCGCGACTGCGTGCCTCGCGGCGAATGTTGTCCACGACCCAATGGTTGGACTCGAACAGCCACAACACGCTGCCCGGCGTCTTCTGCAACAGCCGCATCCAGATGTCAAAGACGGGGGGGTTGATCTTGTAATTCTTGTTGAAACAGGTGAAGATAAACCCCTGTTCTGGCAGACCGCACTCCTGGCGGGAGGGGGTGTGCGGGGCGATGGGACGTTTGCGGTCGTTGGGCTGGTAGCAGCCATCCAGTCGGACGATCTTTTCCGTGAAATGGGATTCAAAACCGTGGGGGGTCACGTAAGGGTCCGTGAGGATGTAGTCGATGAAGGGGGCCCCCACCGTGCCCGGATAGCCCAGCCAGGAGGCCTGGATGGGCGCGGGTCGCAACGCCGGAATTTCCAGGCGGGAATCCTTGGTGTACCCCTTCAGTTCCAGCAGAATGTGCACGCCATCGTCCAGGATGCGCTGGGCCGACGCCTGATGGGAGAAGGTGCGCAGGTCCACAAAGCGGTCGCAGGCGGCCATGACGCGCCGGCGCATGGTCAGGCCGTCATCCTGGCCATAGGAGTAGGCAATCGTTTCAAAACGGTTGCGGTCATGCAGTTCGAACAGTTCGGCCATCAGATGGGTGGTGGCATGGTCCTGGTAGTCACAGGAAAGATAGCCGATCTTGAGCCGGGCCGGCTGGCTCTCGTAGGCACGGGTGGCCGCCATGTTTTTCTGGAGGCCGTATTTGTTCTCGGAAGAGAGGACGGCACAGCTCAATTGCTCTTCCGGCGTGGTGGGCAGGGAGAGGAGAATGAAGGGATTGACCGCCCCCTGGCCGGCATGGAAGGCCGCCATCATCTGGTCCATGCGGGTCTGGAACCCTTGCCAGTCACAGATTTGCAGCATTTGATGGAGGACCGATCCGTGTGCCTCCGGGTCTTCCGGGGCCTGCTCCAGCACCTTCTGGTAGCAGGCAATGGATTGTTCGACATCGCCCACCAGTTGCAGGGCAAAGCCCAGGTTGCTCAGGGAGGTGCGGTCGGTGGGACAGATGTCGAGGGCCTTGCGATACAGGGCGATGGCCTGCTCCAGACGTTCATCCTTTTGCAGGGCGATGCCCATGTTGCCGTATGCCTGGTAAAAATCGGGCCGGATGCGCAGGGCCGTCTGGTAACAGGCCACCGCCTCATCGGTCCGGGCCAGGGCAGCCAGGGCAGAACCCAGATTGTTGTGGGTTTCGTGTGAGTTGGGATGGAGGAGGAGGGCCTTGCGATAACTCTCGACGGCCTCTTCCAGGTCGCCCTGCATCTGCAGGGTGACGCCCAGGTTGTGGTAGGCCGCGACGTAGGTCGGGTTGAGGGCCAGCGCCTTGTGAAAACAGGCGACGGCCTCTTCCAGTCTGTTCTCAAGGCGCAGGGCGTTGCCCAGGCCATTGTGGGCCTCGCAGAGGGTGGGCTGGATCTCTATGGCGCGCTGGTAGCACTGGATGGCCTCGGCGGCCTCCCCCTGGTCGACCAGGACATTGCCCAGGTTGGTGTAGGCGTTCTGGTGATTCGGCTGGATGGCCACGGTCTTGCGATAGCAATCGATGGCCTCGGCCACCTTGCCCTCTGTCAGCATCAGGTTGCCCAGGCTGTTGTAGACTTCGTACAGATTGGGCTGGATGGCGATGGCCTTCTGGTAGCAGGCGACCGCCTCCGCCGGGTTGCCCAGGGTGCGGAACGCATTGCCCAGATGGTGCAGGGCCTCATGATGGTTCGGCTGGATGGCCAGCACCTTCTGGAAACTGTCGACCGCCTCGGACAGTTGGCCCATACCCGCCTGGACGATGCCCAGGTTTTGCAGAAAGACGGGTTGGGTCGGATTGGTTTTCACTGCCTTGCCGAGCCATTCGACTGCCAGTTGGGGCTGGTTCTGCTGGTAGTGCAGATGACCCAGCATGTGCATCGTGTCGGCATGGTTGGGCCAGATGGCCAGCAACCGGTGACAGAGTTGCCCGGCCTCCGTCAGACGGCCTGCCCGGTGCAACTGCAGGGCTTCGGCCATCATGGTTTCCGGTGTCTGCGCCGGTGGGACGGCCACCGGGTCGGTGGTGGTCCGGGGGGCGGGAGCGGGTTTGGGTGTGCCGGTTTTCACGGAGACTCCTTGGGTCGGATGAGGGGGGTGGTCACTGTTCCGGGTCGGTGGCAGGGTGCGGGTTCCGCCGATGGGCGCCACGGTGATATGATCCGGGGCCAGTCCCGCCTGATGACGCTGCCAGATGGCCTCGTAGGCGGCCTCCAGATGCCGGGTGAATCGGGGCGAGTCGAACAGGGGGAAGGTCAGCAGATTGGCCTGCAGCCGTTGCCGCAGGGCGGCCAGGCGGGCCGGGTCGTGATACATCGCCAGGGCCATGGCTGTGTACTCTGCCATGGAGTGGGTCACCAGCTCGGGCAGGCCGACGTTGATCAGCAGACTGCCGGCCTGGCGGGAGACAAAGGTCTGGCCCGCGCAGGTGAGCATGGGACAGCCTGCCCACAAACCGTTGCTGGCCGTGGTGCCCGAGTTGTAGGGAAAGGTGTCCAATACCAGGTCCACCAGGCGGTAGTTGGCCAGATAGTCCGCCAGCGGCATTTTCTGGACAAAATACAATCGACCGGGATGGATGCCCCGGGCCTCGGCCTCGCGGCGCAGATTCTCTTCCACCCGCTGGTTTTCCGCGACCAGCCACAGCAGGGCATCGGGTGCCTGTCGCAGAATGTCCATCCAGACATCAAACAGTTCCGGATTGATTTTATAGATTTTGTTAAAACTGGCAAAGATGAAGCCCGTGGCCGGCAGGCCCCGTTCCTGGCGGGTGGGGGTATGTTCGGCAATGTTCCGCTTCCGGTCGTTGGGTTGAAAGCATTCGGGCAGGCGGATCAGTTTTTCGGTAAAATCGGCCTCGCAACCCGGCGGGGTGATGAAGGCGTCGGAGATGAGATAATCGATGAAGGGGGCGCCCATGCTGCCCAGATAGCCCAGCCAGCTGGCCTGGATGGGGGCCGGACGGCGTGCGAGCACCTGGATGCGGGCATGTTTGGTAAAGCCGTTCATGTCCATGAGGATATGGATGCCGTCGTCAAAGATGCGCCGGGCGGCATCCAGATGGGTCATGGGACGCAGATCGACGAAATGGTCGCTGGCCGCCATGATCCGTTGGCGCATCTCCCGCCCGTCGTCCGGGCCGAAAGAGTAGGCGGTGATCTCGAAGCGGTTGCGGTCGTGCAGTTCGAACAGCTCGGCGGTCAGGTAGGCGACGGGATGATTCTGGAAATCAGAAGAAAAATAGCCGATCTTGAGGCGTGGCGGTCGTTCTCCGAGGGGCCGCTCCGCGGCAATGTTGGCCCGGGCGGGATACTTGTTGCGCATGTACCGTTCCACGTTTTCCCGTTGTTCCGCCGGGGTGGTGGGCAAGGCCAGCAGGACAAAGGGGGATGCCTCCAGTTGACTGGCGTGGAAGGCGGTCATCATCTGCCGGTAGTGTGGCATGAACCCGGGCCAGTCGCAGGTATGGAGCATCTGGTTCAGGAGATCGCACAACACTGTTGGTTTGTCGGGGGCGAGTTGGGCCGCTTTCTGGTAGCAGAGGAGGGAGTCGTCCCAGCGCTTTTGATCGGTCAGGATGACGCCCAGATTGCACAGGGTATCCAGGTCGTTGGGTTGGATGGCCAGGGATTTTTGATAGCAGATGACCGCCTCGTCCAGGTTGCCCTGTTCCTGGAAGACATTGCCCAGGCTGTTGTGGGTCTGGTACAGGTTGGGGTTGAGGGAGAGGGCCTTCTGGTGGTATTCGATGGCCTCTGCCAGCCTGCCCAGATCGCGCAGGACATTGCCCGCGTTGTGGTAGGCGTTGGGCTGGTCCGGGTGGATGCGGATGGCCTGCTGATAACTGGCGAGGGCCTCCTCCGGTTTGCCCTGTGCCAGCAAGGTGGAACCCAGGCCGTTGTGGAGGTTGTAATGGTCCGGGTGGGTGGCCATCCCCTTCTGGTAGCAGGCGACGGATTCTGCCAGTCGACCGCTCTCCCGCAGGGCGGCGCCCATGCCGTTGTAGGCGTCGGCAAAGTGGGGCTGGATGTGGAGTGCCTGCTGATAGCTGGCGATGGCGGCGGCGTGTTGACCGCTCGTCATCAGGACATTGCCCAGACTGTTGTGTATTTCGTGGCTGTCCGGCTTGATCTCCAGGGCCCGGCGATAGAGGGCGATGGCCTCGGCCCGTTGGCCCTGATCGGCCAGGGCGCCGGCCAGATTGCCGATGGCCATGTAAAAGTCGGGTTGAACGGCCAACGCCTTCTGGTAGCAGTCGATGGCTTCGGCCCGTCTGCCCAGGGCGGCGAGGACGATGCCCAGATTGTTCAGGAAGACGGGACGGTCGGGCTGAATGGCCACCGCCTTGCCGATCCATTCCGCCGCCTGTTCGTTCTGATTGCGCTGGTGGCAGATGAAACCCAGCAGGTGCAGGGCGTCCGGGTGCTGGGGCTGGGTCTGCAGGACGCGACGGTAGATGACCTCGGCTGGTTGCAATTGGCCGGACTGGTGCAGTCGCAGGGCCTCCTGGATGGCGGCGGCCGCATCGCCCGTGACCGGCGGTGCCGTCGGAGGAGAGGGGGTGCGGGCGGCAGGTTGGGACCGGGGAGCACGGGCACGGACATTTTTCGATCGCATGGCACATATCCTTCGTAAAGACAACGACACTTTACCGCCGATCACGCCCGCCGGCCCGACAGTTCCATCTCTGGCGGACCGGCTGCCCGCTGGCCAAACCGCATCGGCAGGAGATCCCCGCATGATACACCCGTAACTCCTCTCTTGTACAGGCAAATGCGATTGCCCTGAGCCGGCGGCCATGGAGAATTGACGCCCTGGCCAGTGGCGGGGTACAATCGCGGGGTTCCTCTTGCGGCCGTCGGGAGAGGGGTTTTTGGTGGCAGGGTCATTATTTTGCGGGGTTGCCATGGGCTGGATCGGGGTGTTTCCTGTGCTGTTGCTCGTGACGTTGGCGGTGGTTTTTCAGCCGTTGTACAGTCGTCACGGCCATCGACCGTTGCCGCGCAGTCTGGAGGGGGACCCGTGGGCAGAATGGGGCCGGCAGCGGGATCGTCTGTTGCGTCAACTCAAGGAGTGGCAGCTGGAGGAGGGTGGTGATGCCGCTGTCCGGGCTGGCCTGGAGCAGGAGTTGGCGGTGGTGCTGGGCCAGTTGGACCGTCTGGGGGTGGCACCGGCGGCGGACGGGGGAGAGAGTCGGACGACAGGGGGCGTCCGCAGTGGCGCGGATATGGGTTTTGGCGCGGCGGTCATCGTGGTGCTGGCGGTGTTGGCCGGCACCCTGTACATCGGGATGGGGAAGCCGATGGGGTCAGCGGGGGTGGCGGCCCGTCAACCCGGCCAGGAGGCGCTGCGGGCGGCGGTGGATGGCCTGGCGCAACGGCTGGAGAAGGAACCGGACAATCTGGATGGATGGTTGAAACTGGCACGCAGCCAGATCATGATGGACAATATTCCCGCCGCGATGCGTGCCTATGCCCACGTTTTGTCCCGGCAGGCGGATCACCTGGAGGCCACGGTGGGTCTGGCGGAATTGCAGGTGCAAAGCGGGGAGGAGGAGGAGAGCAGACGGGGCCTGGCCACCCTGGAGGGGGTGTTGGTCAAGCATCCCGATCGGCCGGAGGCGTTGTGGCTGATTGGTGCGATGGCGGCCCGGTCGGGGGATCCGGCCCGTGCCGTGGACCTCTGGCAACGGTTGTTGCCCCTGTTGCCGGTCGGTTCCGAACCCCGGGCCACCGTGGAAGCGGCCATCCGGGAGGCGCGCAGTCAAATGCCGGCGCGGTAGTGGGGCAACCAGGCTGATTTGACAGGCTTTGAAAAATGGCTGTGGGTCCGGGGGGGGGGGGGGCACCCCCCTGGCGGGTCCAGGGCAGCGCCCTGGGATTTGGCCGTTGCTGTTGATTGTCGAAGAAAGCCGCAGCCGTTTTTTGCTGCGGCTTTTTCGGCATGCGCCGCAGGCAATCTGGCGATTCGGGAATGGCTGGTACCCGTCCAATCGGCCCTGTCGCCCCGGCGGTTCCATGGAGGGGCTGGCGCCGGCGGTCGCCATGCTGTAGGATGCCCCTCTTCGGGGTGGTTGAAATGTTCGGGTTTGTCTTGTGAAAGGGAGCGCGCTGTCATGGGAATATTTTCTGGATGGCATTTGTTTATCGTCCTGCTGATCGTCCTGGTGGTCTTTGGTGCGGGCAAATTGCCCAACGTGATGCGGGATATCGGGCGAGGGGTGAAAAGTTTCAAGGAGGCGATGAGCGACAAGGAGCCTGAACCGACGGAACCGCCCCCTGTCGTGCGTTCCACCATCGAAGGTGAAGTCAAAAAGAACACCTGATCTCTCCACCCTGGTCGCGAACGGATGACAGAACATGTTGGACATGGGATGGGCCGAGCTGCTGGTGATTGCGATTGTGGCCCTGTTGGCCGTGGGCCCGGAAAAACTGCCTGAGGTGGCACAGGGGCTGGCCCGCCTGATTCGGCAGATGCAGCGTGTGGTGCGCGAGGTCCGGGAGATGATCAATCTGGAGGAGTTTGACGCCCAGATTCGTCGCAACAGCCGGGTGCCGGACGACCCGCCGGGAATGGACCGGGATTTGCGTGCAGAGACGGTGGTGGAGAACGAGGCCATCGAACTGGAGCAGCCCGAGCAGCCTGAGCCGACTGCGCCCGCCGACTTGGCCGACCCGGTCGCTGTGCCCCCGGTGACGTCGGTGCCTGTTCCCGCCGAGTCTTCGCATGGCCCGGTTGCGCCTGCCCGTGCATCGCACGACCACAACCCTTGAGTACCCCGCGCAATGACTGCATCGCCCGATGACAAAATGCCCCTGCTGGACCATCTGATCGAGTTGCGGAATCGCCTGCTGGTGTCGGTGTTGGCCATCCTGGTGGGTTTTCTGGTCTGTTATTTTTTTTCCGAGCAGATTTTCTGGTTTTTGGTCCGGCCCTTGCGGAAGATTCTCGGCCCGGATGCCCGGATGATCTATACCGGCCTGCATGAGGCCTTTCTGACCTACATGAAGGTGGCCTTTTTTGCGGGACTGTTTCTGGCCGTGCCGGTCATTCTGACCCAGTTCTGGCGTTTTGTCGCCCCGGGTTTGTATGAGGACGAACGGCGGGCTTTTTTGCCTTTTCTGGTTTTGACCCCCGTGCTGTTTTTTCTGGGCGGTGGTTTGGCGTACGAGTTTGTCTTTCCGCTGGCCTTTCAATTTTTTCTGGGCTTTTCCTCGCCCACCATTGAGGCCATGCCCTCCATTGCGTCCTATCTCAGCCTGGTGATCACCCTCATCTTTGCCTTCGGGCTGGTGGCCGAACTGCCGGTGGGACTGTTGCTGTTGATCAAGGCCGGTGTCATCAGTACGGCGGGTCTGGTGGAAAAGCGGCGGTACAGTATTGTCGGTATTTTTATTGTCGCCGCCATTTTGACGCCTCCCGACCCCTTCAGCCAGATTTTTTTGGCTCTGCCCATGTTGGCAATGTATGAAATCTCCATCATGCTCGGTCGTCGCATTGAGCGAAAACGGGAAATGTCCGAGGCAGTTCAGGAAAACAATTGAGCAAATCCGATACAATGGCGCTTGAGATCATTCCCCTGGGCGGTCTGGGGGAGATCGGCATGAATCTGATGGTCTATGGCTGCGAAGGCAAACTGCTGGTGGTGGATTGCGGTCTGGCCTTTCCCAATCCGGACACCCCCGGTGTGGACATCATCATTCCCGACACCCGGTTTCTGGCAGAGAACCGGGACCGGATCGTCGGGTTTGTGATGACCCATGGCCATGAGGATCACATTGGCGCCCTGCCCTACATCTGGCCGGATCTGGAGGGGCCCGTATACGGCACTGCCATGACCCTGGGCCTGTTGCAGGGCAAG
Source organism: Magnetococcus sp. DMHC-8 (assembly GCA_039908555.1). Lineage (GTDB taxonomy): Bacteria > Pseudomonadota > Magnetococcia > Magnetococcales > Magnetaquicoccaceae > Magnetaquicoccus. The sequence continues at coordinate 4,646 of JAMOAX010000082.1, read as the reverse complement.
TTTCGGGAACACAATTTGCACAACAGGGTGCAGTGGGTCCAGGTCAATTATCGGCAGGCATTCCAGTTGGGGCCTTTTTCCATCCGTTTCCTCCAGGTGACCCACTCTATTGTGGACGCGGCAGCCCTGGCGATCACCACGCCCCTGGGGACCATTGTGCACACGGGGGATTTCAAGATTGACCATACCCCCATCAGTGGACGACCGACGGATTTGCACTCGCTGGCCCATCTGGGGGAGCAGGGGGTGCTGGCGCTGCTGTCCGACTCCACCAACATCAACCGTCCCGGCGTGACCACCTCGGAGCAGGAAATCAGCGCCGTGTTTGCCAAAATTTTTCCGGCGGCCCGGGGGTTGTTGCTGGTGGCGACCTTTTCCTCCAACATTGACCGCATACAGCAGATCATTCATGCGGCCGTGCTGGTGGGGCGCAGGGTGGTATTGAACGGTCGTTCCATGCTGGCCAACGTGACGGTGGCCCGCGGGTTGGGTTATTTGACCATTCCGCCGGATACGCTGGTGGATTTGCGGGAGATGGGGCGTTATCCCCGTGAGTCCCTGCTGGTCATTTCGACCGGCAGCCAGGGGGAGCCCAACTCGTCCCTGGTCCGCATTGCGGCCGGGGACCACCGGGAGATCGTCGTGCAGGAGGGGGACATGGTGGTTTTGTCTTCCAAGTTTATTCCCGGCAACGAGCGGACCATCTGGACGTTGATCAACCAGTTCGTGCGCAGAGGGGTGGAGGTGGTTCACGAGAAAAACATGCCGGAAATTCATGTCTCCGGCCATGCCCCGCGGGAGGACCTGAAATTGATGCTGGCCTTGACCCGCCCCCGTTTTTTTGTGCCCATTCATGGTGAACTGCGCCATCTGCGCAGCCATTGCCGGCTGGCGGTGCAGATGGGGGTCCTGCCGGACCACAGCGTCATGCTGGAAAACGGCGACCGGGCGGTGCTGACGCGGGAGTCCCTGACCGTGGTCGAGCAGGTGGTCCATGGGCGGGTTTTCGTCGACGGCAAGGGGGTGGGCGATGTGGGAGACATTGTGCTCCGGGATCGTTTGCACCTCTCCGAGGACGGGTTGGTGGTGGTGGTGCTGGTGGTGGACAAGGGAACCGGTCAGCCTGTGCAGCGACCGGAGCTGTTGACCCGGGGGGTGGTCCATGAGGACGATAGCCAGGCGTTGTTGTCCGAGGCCAAGGATGCGGTGGAAAAAGCCCTGGCGTTGGGTCCGAAAGCCCTGGATTTTGCGGACGAGGAGGGGGTTGGTCCCCGCGAGATGGCACAGCGGGCCCTGCGGCGTTTTTTCAAAAGGCGTCTGGGACGGCGACCGGCCGTGATTCCCCTGGTGATGGAGATGTAATACCATGGCCACCCGAGGCAAGCAGTCCAGTCCGAAACAGCCGCAGGGCAGTGTCTGGCCGCGCACCATCCTCTATGAGGGGATGGGTATTGTATTGATATCTTTGGCAATATTCTTGCTTCTGACCCTGCTTTCCTTTCACCCGGATGATCCGTCCTTCAACCAGACCGGTGGTGATACCGTTCGCAATGCGGCCGGTTATTTCGGAGCCTATCTGTCCGATCTGCTGTTGCAGGCGTTGGGGTATGCGGCAGGTGGGCTGGTGGTGTTGTGTGGCATGATCGGGTTGCACCTGTTTCGCGATGCCACCCTTGCCCATTGGGACAAAATGCTGGCCATCCTGGTGCTGACGGTGGGGACGGCCGTGCTTTGCACCCTGTTGCTGGACAAGGGGGTGGGGGGGGCTTTGCCCTCCGGGCCGGGTGGTCTGTTGGGCCTGTTGGGTGCGGAGACGTTGCGGCGGGCACTGGGTCCGGCTGGGGTGCTGTTGCTGTTGATTCCGCTCATGCTGTTGGCGTTGATGGTGCTGATCCGTTTTTCCCTGCTGGCCCATTGGCAGGCCTGGCTGGCCCGCTGGCAACGGTTGCGCAGCGGGTGGGGAGGTCAGGAGAGGGATAATACGCCGCCAGCCGAGCCGGTCGAGCCCAGGGTGGCGCCGGAGAGTCGTGCGGAGGCCAAGGAACGACGGGCGGTGGAAGCCAAAAAACAGGCGGCGGCAGAACAGAAGGTGCGGGCGGAAGAGATCGCCCGGGGGCGGACGGAGACGGCACAGTACAGGCAGCAGGTTGGCATGGACGAGAGACTGAAGAGAGAACCGACCACATTTGATGGGGCGGCAGAACATCTGGACATTGAGGAAATACCGGTTCCCAGGGCCGGCAGGCCGGCTTTGTGGACCCGGCTGCGCCCGCTGCTGGAGGGCTCCCTGCGTCGCGGTCAGGAGGCGGGTGGCCGGTGGTTGCGACGCGGATGGGCTCTCCTCCGGCAGCGTCTGGCCGGGATCAGGCTGGACACCTTGTGGACGCGCCGGGGTGCGCAGTCGGCGGGCAAGGAGGCCGAGCCGGAATTTTTCCCGTTGCGGACGGACTCCTATCGGGAGCCGACTTTTGATGAGCTTTCCGCACCGACCCGTCAGGCGGTGACGGTGCCGGGCGAGGCGGTGACTCCTGCCCGGGGTGGCGAGCCGGATCTGCGTGTGCAGGTGTGGTCGAGTCCCCTGCCGGTGCTGCCGGGTGGCGACGTGCCGTCGGTCGGGCCCAAGGTGCCTGTGCCGGCGCAGACGGTGCTCTCTGCACCGGTGATCGGTGAGGCAACCGCTGGACCGCGGCCGCCGTCACCGGAACCGCGTCGGGAGACCATCAAGCCGCAGGAGCCCTCCTGGCGACCCAATCCGGTTGTGTTGTGGCCGGAGGGTCCTGGCAAGCCGGTGCCGCCTGCGGCGGCCAATGTGGTGGTGCCGCCTGCGGAGGTCGACGTGGTGGTCCCGCAGGTGGTCCCGTTAGCCCCTGCCCGTGATTTGCCGAGCTTTGAGGCATTTTCTCAGCCTGCCGAGGATCGTCAGGATCTGATGCGCGGTCTGGAGCGGGCGTGGGAGAGTGGCTCGGTCGAGGAGTTGTCGCCCTTGCCGCCTTTTTCCCTGCTGGTGGACCCCGGTCCCCGGAAGGCGGGTGGTCCCACGCGGGAGGAGTTGAGCGAGATTGCCCGCACGTTGGAGCAAAAGCTGGCCGATTTCAAGATCAAGGGACAGATCGTGGACGTGTTGCCGGGGCCGGTGGTGACCACCTTTGAGCTGGATCTGGCGCCGGGGGTGCGGGCGGCCAAGGTGATTGGCTTGTCGGATGATCTGGCCCGTTCCATTTCGGTCACCTCGGTGCGGGTGGTGGGCAATGTGCCGGGCAAGACGGTGATCGGGATCGAAATTCCCAACGAGGTGCGGCAGACGGTCTATCTCAAAGAGATTCTCTCTTCGGAGGGATTCCGCAAGATGGGCAGTCCGTTGGCGGTGGCGCTGGGTTCGGACATTTTCGGCAATCCGGTCTCGGGCAATCTGGCCAAGATGCCCCATCTGCTGGTGGCCGGCACGACCGGATCGGGCAAGTCGGTGGCGGTCAATGCCATGATCTGTTCCATTCTGTTTTCGGCCCGTCCGGATGAGGTGCGTTTTCTCATGGTGGACCCCAAGATGCTGGAACTCTCCATCTACGAGGGAATTCCCCATTTGTTGGCGCCCGTGGTGACCGATGTGGGCAAAGCTGCCAATCTGTTGAAATGGGCGGTGGTGGAGATGGAAAACCGCTACCGTCTCATGTCGGAACTGGGGGTGCGCAATCTGACGGGTTTCAATGAACGCATCCAGCATTGCATCGAGCATGACGAGCAGCCGACCCGACGTGTCAAGATTGGCATTGATCCCGAGACGGGTCGGATCGTGGAGCAGGAGGAGCCGATTCCCCTGGATACCAAGCCGCTGATTGTCATCGTGATTGATGAACTGGCGGACCTGATGATCCAGGTGGGCAAGGAGGTGGAACCGGCCATTGCCCGTCTGGCCCAGATGGCCCGGGCGGCCGGGTTGCATCTCATTCTGGCCACGCAGCGGCCTTCGGTGGATGTCATCACGGGTCTGATCAAGGCCAATTTTCCGACCCGGTTGGCTTTTCAGGTCTCTTCCAAGATTGACTCCCGCACCATTCTGGATGCCATGGGTGCGGACCGTCTGTTGGGCATGGGGGACGGGTTGTTTTTGCCGCCTGGCACCTCGCATCTGCAACGCATCCATGCGCCTTTTGTGTCCGACCGGGAGGTGCATGACCTGGTCAAATATTTAAAATCGACGGGTTCGCCGGATTATGATCATTCGGTGTTGATGCAGCGCGCCGGGGATGGGGATGAGGGTGACGATGGCGGTTTTTCGGGTGGTGCGGGGGGTGAGGAGCAGGATGAGCTGTATGACCAGGCCGTGCGCATTGTTTTGCGGGAGCGTCGGGTAAGTACCAGTCTGGTGCAGCGCATTTTCAAGATCGGTTACAACCGTGCTGCCCGCATTGTGGAGCAGATGGAGGCAGAGGGGCTGGTCTCGGCCCCCAACGGGGCGGGCAAGCGCGAGGTGTTGGCCCCCGAGGGGGGGGGGATGTGACACGTGCTGTCAAATCGTTTATATGGGGTCCAGGGGACAGATTGCCTGCGGCGCATGCTGAGGGTGCCGAAGCAAAAACCGCTTCGGCTTTTTTGAAAAGCAACAGCAAAATCCCAGGGCTCTGCCCTGGACCCGCCAGGGGGGTGAC
>JAMOAX010000253.1:0-2590 GCA_039908555.1 Magnetococcus sp. DMHC-8 | reverse complement strand
CGAGGAAATATTGCGTGCTTTGGTACAGATTGAGATCCCAACCCAATGGTCTGAATATTCGGTAAACAAAAAGATGCCGGGAGTTGCAAGGTGCAATTGACAGGTGCGGAAATTGTGGTGCAGTGCCTGCTGGAACAGGGGGTCCGAACGGTGTTCGGCTACCCGGGCGGGGCGGCCCTTTACATTTACGACGAAATTTTCAAAGCGGAAACAAAGCTGACGCATATCCTCTCCCGACATGAGCAGGGTGCGTTGCACGCCGCCGACGGCTATGCGCGGGTCACGGGGGAGGTGGGCGTGGCCATCGTCACCTCTGGTCCCGGTGCCACCAATGCGGTCACCGGCCTGGCCACTGCCTACATGGACTCCATCCCCATCGTCTGCATCTCCGCCCAGGTGCCGGTTGCCCTGATCGGCAACGACGCCTTCCAGGAGGTGGATACGGTGGGGATCACCCGCTCCTGCACCAAACACAACTATCTGGTGCGGGACGTGCGCGACCTGGCGAGGGTTCTCCGCGAGGCATTCTACATCGCCCGAACTGGACGACCGGGACCGGTCCTGATAGACATTCCCAAGGATGTCAGCAACACCCTCTGCGACTATGCCCCCGCCGACGCCGGGGTCCAGATTCGCTCCTATCGCCCCACCGTCAAGGGACATCTTCGTCAGGTGCGCCGCGCCATCGAAATGCTGCAAGCCGCGCACAGGCCCCTGCTCTATACCGGCGGCGGGGTCATTCTCGCCGACGCATGGAAAGAGTTGCATCAACTCATTGACTCCCTGAATCTGCCCATCACCAGCACCTTGATGGGATTGGGGGCCTTCCCGGCCACCGACGGTCGCTTTATCGGCATGCTGGGAATGCACGGCACCTACGAGGCCAACATGGCGGTCTCCCATTGCGACCTCCTGGTGGCCATCGGTGCCCGCTTTGACGACCGGGTGACCGGAAAAATTGCCGCCTTCGCCCCCCAGGCAAAAATTATCCACATTGATGTGGACCCGGCCTCCATCTCCAAAAATGTCCGGGTGGACCTCCCCATCGTCGGCGATGTGCGGGCCGTGCTGATCCAGATCAACACCCTCATCACGGAAGAGAAAAGCGACGCAAAACAGGTGGATATCCTCCCCTGGTGGGCGGAAATCGAGGAGTGGCGCAAAACCAATTGCCTCCGCTACACCCAGGGCGAACAGGTGATCGAACCCCAATATGTGATCCAGACCTTGTGCGAACTGACCGAGGGCGAGGCCATCGTGGCCACCGATGTGGGACAGCATCAAATGTGGACCGCACAATTTTACGGATTCAAGCAGCCCCGCCACTGGTTGACCTCCGGGGGACTGGGCACCATGGGCTATGGCTTGCCCGCCGGGATCGGTGCCCAGATCGCCCGACCGGACCACCTGGTCGTCGTGGTCACCGGGGACGGCTCCATCCAGATGAACATTCAGGAACTGGGCACCTGTCTGCACTATCGATTGCCCGTAAAAATTGTCATCCTGAACAATGGATTTCTCGGCATGGTGCGGCAGTGGCAGGAATTTTTCTATGACAAACGCTACGCACAAACCGACATTGAGATCTCCCCGGATTTTTGCAAACTGGCCGAGGCTTATGGGGCATTGGGGCTGCGTACCGACCAACCCGCCGAGGTGCCCTCCATCCTGCGCCAGGGGTTGGCCCATCCGGGCACCGTGGTCATGGATTTCCGGGTGCGCCGCGACTCCAATGTCTATCCCATGGTGCCGGCGGGCAAGGCATTGAACGAAATGATGCTGGGCGAAATATTGTGAAACAGGAAAAAAGGCGGGAGGAGCCAAGGTGAGGCATATCATATCTGCTCTGGTCGAGAATGAATCCGGGGTACTCTCCCGTGTGGCTGGACTCTTTTCCGCCAGAGGGTTCAACATTGAAAGCCTCTCGGTCGCCCCGGTCGGGGATGGAAAAACCTCCCGCATCACCCTGGTGACGGCGGGGGATGACCCCATCATCGAGCAAATACTCAAACAACTCAATAAATTGGTCCCGGTCATCCAGGTACTCAACTTGAGCGACGGCCCCCACGTCGGGCGGGAGTTGATGCTGGTCAAGGTGACGACAGACCGGGGGCAGCCGGAGAAGGGGATTCGGGATGAAATCCTGGCCATTGCCCATATTTTTCGTGCCCAGGTGGTCGATGCCACCCCGACCTCCCTGATCATCGAGGTGACAGGAGACAACGACAAACTGACCGCCTGCCTGGCCATGCTGGAACCCTTCGGGGTGACGGACATGGTGCGCACCGGTCAGGTGGCTCTCGCCCGTGGCGGCGGTCGGAAATCCCCTTGAACAGTGAAAAAACAGGGGGCCACTCCCCTTTACCCGGCAGGTTGCCCGACCTGGGATTGATGCCGGTTTTTGACAGTTTCTCCACCCTTTGCAAACACAAGGAATCCTGTGAATGAAAGTGTTTTATGACCGTGACGCAGATTTGGCACACCTGAAATCAAAAAAAATAGCCATCATCGGCTATGGCTCCCAGGGACATGCCCACGCCCAGAACCTCAGGGACTCCGGGATGAACGTGGTCGTCGGACTGCGCGCTGA
>JAMOAX010000081.1:0-13478 GCA_039908555.1 Magnetococcus sp. DMHC-8 | reverse complement strand
CAACGGCAAAACCCCAGGGCGCTGCCCTGGACCCGCCAGGGGGGATGATCCCCCCTGGACCCCGCGCATGTTTTTATCAGTCAAATCAAGTTGGTTGCCATTTCGGACACCACGGCCTGGATGTGCGCCAGTGACAGGGCTCCCGCGCGCAACAGGCGGACCTGGTTTGCCGCCACCTGGAGCAGGGTGGAGGGTTGGGCATCCGGGGGGATGGTGCCTTCCAGGGTGACGGCGACGGCTTTGCCCCACAACTGCCGGACAGCGGTGGCCGAGGGCAGCGGGGGTTGACCGGTCAGGTTGGCACTGCTGGAGGCCAGGGGGGCCTGCCAGGTTTGCAGCAGTCTCTGCACCAGCGGGGCCGGGGAGAGGCGCACCGCCACGAAATCGCTGTTGCCCGTCACCTCCGGCGACAGGTCCGACCGGGCGGGCAGGAGCAGGGTGAGGGGACCGGGCCAGAAGCGGTCCATGAGGCGTTGCGCCAACGGCGAGGGGGGCAGGATCAGCCGTGCCAGCCACTGCCGGTCGGGGATCAGCAGGATGAATCCCTGGCCGGCTGCGCGGCCCTTGAGCTGTGCCAGACGCTGCAGGGCGGCGGGCTGAAAAGGGTCTGCCGCCAACCCGAACACCGTTTCAGTGGGGTGGGCGATGACCTGCCCGGCACGCAGGGCCAGACAGGCCTGCTGCAACGGGTCGCCGGGGGGAAGTGCCGGATCGTGGTGCATGCCTGTTCCATGTAACTATTTGAAAAACAAGTAAATCAACGTGATACGGTGTTTGATCGGTCTGACCGGCACCCATCTTAAAGGAAATGATCGGGGTTTGCCCGTACAATTGCGTAAAAAGGACCGTTGAACCCGGCGGACAACTGTGTTAGATCTCTCAACGCGGTCCTGCAAGGAGACCGGGGCGGGTGCACTCCCGGCCCGGGCACACACGATAGGTCGGGAGGAGTCGAAACCGTGCATGAGAGTACCCTAGCCAAACGTTATGCCACCGCCCTGGCGGAGTTGGCGGTGGAGCAAAACCTTCTGGAGTCGGTCGGCAACGACCTGAACGGGTTTCTGGAAATCTTCCGTTTGACTCCGGCCTTGCGTTTTTTGTTGACCAGTCCGACGGCCGAGCGCAAAGATCAGCATGCCGCCCTGGCCATTTTTCTGGAGCAGGCGGCCCCGGCCTCGGTTACCAGCAGTTTTCTGAAGTTGCTGGTGGACAAGCGCCGCATGACCCTGATCGAGTCCATCGTGGCGGCCTACAATGGCAACATGGACCAGCGGGCCGGGCGGATGACCGTTGACGTGCGGGTCATGATGCCGTTGACCGGTGCCCAGTCCGAGCGGATGCGGGGCATACTGTCCGACGCGACTGGCCAGCGGGTTCACCTGGAGGTGACGACCGATCCGGGTATCCTGGGTGGCATGGTGGTCACCCTGGGCAGTGTCATGATCGACTATTCGGTTCGGAATCATTTAAATCGTTTAAAAGCCAGCATGAGAGGGTAAGCCCGATGCAGATCAGCGTCGCCGAAATCAGCGCAATCATCAAGAAGCAGATCGCCGGCTATGGCATGGAGGCCGAGATTTCCGAGGTCGGGGAGATCCTGGTCGTCGGTGACGGTATCGCCCGTGCCCATGGTCTGGACAAGGTCATGGCCGGTGAACTGGTGCAGTTTGAGGATGGCACCCAGGGCATGGCCCTCAATCTGGAGGAGGATAACGTCGGTATCGTGGTCTTCGGCTCCGATGTCGGCATCAAGGAGGGGTCCAAGGTCAAACGCACCGGTCGCATCGTCGATGTGCCGGTGGGCAAGGCGCTGCTGGGCCGGGTGGTGGATGCCCTGGGGGCTCCCATTGACGGCAAGGGGGCCATCGAGTCGACAGAGCGGCAAATCGTGGAGCGGATCGCGCCAGGCATCATCACCCGCAAGTCGGTGCATGAGCCGTTGTATACCGGTCTCAAGGCGTTGGATGCCCTGGTGCCGATTGGTCGCGGCCAGCGGGAGTTGATCATCGGTGACCGTCAGACCGGCAAGACGGCGGTGGCGGTGGACACCATCATCAACCAGAAGCGGACCCACGAGACCGACAAGCCGGTCTATTGCGTTTATGTGGCCATTGGCCAGAAGCGTTCCACGGTGGCCCAGGTGGTCAAGGTGCTGGAGAGCCATGGTGCCATGGCCTACACCACCGTGGTAGCGGCGACCGCCTCGGAACCGGCTCCCATGCAGTTTTTGGCGCCCTATTCCGGTTGTGCCATGGGGGAATATTTCCGCGACAACGGCATGCATGCCCTGATCATTTATGATGATCTGTCCAAGCAGGCGGTGGCCTATCGGCAGATGTCCCTGATTTTGCGTCGTCCGCCGGGTCGCGAGGCCTATCCCGGGGATGTGTTTTATCTCCACTCCCGCCTGCTGGAGCGGGCTGCCAAGTTGAATGATGCCCATGGCGGCGGCTCGCTGACCGCCCTGCCCATCATCGAGACCCAGGGCGGGGACGTGTCGGCCTACATCCCGACCAACGTGATTTCCATCACCGACGGCCAGATTTTCCTGGAGTCGGATCTGTTCTACTCCGGCATGCGTCCTGCCATTTCGGTGGGTCTGTCGGTCTCCCGGGTGGGCGGGTCCGCCCAGGTGAAGGCGACCAAGCAGGTGGCCGGCTCGCTGCGTCTGGATCTGGCACAATTTCGTGAAATGGCGGCCTTTGCGCAATTCGGCTCCGACCTGGATGCAGCCACGCTCAAGTTGATTCATCGGGGCGAGCGGTTGATGGAGTTGCTGAAGCAGTTGCAATATCAGCCACTTTCCATGGAGGAGCAGGTGGTGGTGCTCTTTGCCGGCACCCGGGGTTTGCTGGATGCCGTACCGGTCAAGCGGGTCAACCAGGTGGAGCGGTTGATACTGGACCATTTCCGCACCCAGCAGAAAGAGTTGCTGGACACCATCCGCAAGGATGAAAAGCTGACGGAGGCCACGGAAAAGCGGTTGCAGGAGGTGCTGACCCGGTTTGTTGCCCAGCATCAGGGTGCTGACAAGGAGGACGCGATGACCAAGGCGTTGGCGGAACAGGTGGAAAACCTGATGCACACCACTGCCTGACGCTGGCGGGTCATGCCGCACCGACGGATGGTGTTGATGGCATGTTTTGCTGTACCCGGCGCAGGCGCGGGGCCGGATGAAAGAACACACATGGGGAGTCGCTGACTATGGCCAGTTTGAAAGCCCTGCGGCAACGAATCCGCTCGGTTACCAACACGCGGCAGATTACCAAGGCAATGAAGATGGTGGCGGCTGCCAAGCTGCGCCGTTCCCAGGATCGTGCCCTGGCGACCCGGCCCTACAGCCTGCAGATGGGTCGGATGGTGCAATCCATTGCCGGTCGGGTGGGCAAGGGATCGGCGCCGCCCCTGTTGGCGGGTCGTGGGGAACCGCACAAGCGGGTGGAGTTGGTGCTGTTTACCGCTGATCGGGGTTTGTGTGGCAATTTCAACAGTTCTGTGATCCGGGCGGTACGTGCCAAGATTGCCGAGTTGCGAGCGGCCGGGTTTGAGGTTTCCCTGGTCTGTGTGGGGCGCAAGGGCCATGACGTGCTCAAGCGGCAATTCGGAGGCATTGTGCGCCGGGTGCATGTGGGCATGGGCAAGGGTCTGACCTTCGACAGGGCGGATCAGGAGATTGTCCAGCCGTTGTTGCATGATTTTGAGCAGGAGCGGTTTGACTCCTGTTTCATGGTGTACAATGCCTTTGTCTCGGCCATGACCCAGACTTTGACCTGGCGGCAGATCATTCCTGTTCCCGAGCCGGGCGAGTCGGCGCAGGAGGCGGAGGCGGCGGGTTCTCCGCCCCTTTATGAGCCGGAGGAAGAGGAGATTCTGGCCGATCTGTTGCCGCGCAATGTGGCGGTGCAGGTTTTTCAGGCGTTGGTGGAATCGGATGCGTCGGAGAATGGTGCACGGATGACGGCGATGGACAATGCCGTGCGCAATGCGGGGGGCATGTTGCGCCGGTTGCGTATTACCTACAACCGCACCCGTCAGGCGGCCATCACCACCGAGTTGATGGAAATCATCAGTGGTTCCGAATCGTTGAAGGGCTGATTGTTGTTCGATTACGCGGCGCAAGGCCTGTCCGCACTGTTTGTTCGAGACCAGCGTTAAGGAGTTTTTGCAATGAGTGGAATGGTGGGAAGGGTTGTGCAGGTGGTGGGCCCGGTGGTCGATGTTCGGTTCGAGGGTGAGCTTCCGGCGATTCTCAATGCCCTTCACATAGACCGGGGCAAGGATGGCCGGCTGGTGTTGGAGGTATCCCAGCATATTGGCGAGGGGACGGTCCGGACCATTTCCATGCACAGCACGGACGGCATTGTGCGGGGTGACGAGGTGGTCAATACCGGGCAGCCGATCCTGGTGCCGGTGGGCAATCAGACCCTGGGGCGCATCATCAATGTGGTGGGTGATCCTCTGGACAACCTGGGCCCGGTGGAGACGCCGGACTTTTTCCCGATTCACCGGAGTGCGCCGGCCTTTGCCGACCAGTCGACGGAGGCGGAGATTCTCGAGACCGGCATCAAGGTGGTGGATCTGCTGGCACCCTATGCCAAGGGGGGCAAGGTTGGCCTGTTCGGGGGTGCCGGGGTGGGCAAGACGGTGTTGATCATGGAGTTGATCAACAATGTGGCCCAGGGACACGGGGGTTTTTCGGTATTTGCCGGGGTGGGGGAACGGACCCGGGAGGGCAATGATCTGTATCGGGAGATGATCGAGTCCAAGGTGATCGATCCCCACAACTGGAAAAACTCCAAGAGTGCCCTGGTGTATGGCCAGATGAACGAGCCGCCGGGGGCCCGTGCCCGGGTGGCCCTGACCGGTTTGACGGTGGCGGAATATTTCCGTGATGTGGCCAATCAGGATGTGTTGCTGTTTATCGACAACATTTTCCGTTTTACCCAGGCCGGTTCGGAGGTGTCGGCGCTGTTGGGTCGCATTCCGTCGGCGGTGGGCTATCAGCCGACTCTGGCGACCGACATGGGTGCCCTGCAGGAGCGCATCACCTCCACCAAGAGTGGTTCCATCACCTCGGTGCAGGCCATCTATGTGCCGGCGGACGATCTGACCGACCCGGCGCCGGCGACGGCTTTTTCCCATCTGGATGCCACCACGGTGTTGTCCCGGCAGATTGCCGAGATGGGCATCTATCCGGCGGTGGACCCTCTGGACTCCACCTCCCGTCTGCTGGACCCCCAGGTGGTGGGGGAGGAGCATTACCGGGTGGCCCGGTCGGTGCAGGAGGTGTTGCAAACCTACAAGTCTCTGCAGGACATCATTGCCATTCTGGGGATGGACGAGCTGTCGGAGGATGACAAGCTGGCGGTCTATCGGGCCCGCAAGATTCAGCGTTTTCTCTCCCAATCCTTCCATGTGGCCGAGGCTTTTACCGGCAAGAAGGGGGTTTATGTGCCGTTGAAGGAGACCATTCGCAGCTTCAAGGAGATTGTCGAGGGCAAGCATGATCATCTGCCGGAGGCGGCCTTTTACATGGTGGGCACCATCGACGATGCCGTGGAGAAGGCCCGGAAGCTGTCTGCCGAATGATGCCGTATTGAGAAGGAGGAGGCTGCCATGTCTGTCACCTTTCAGTTTGAGTTGGTCACACCGGAAAGGCGGGTGCTTTCCCATGATGAGGTGATGGTGACCGTGCCGGGTGCGGAGGGTTATTTCGGGGTTCTGCCCGGCCATGCGCCTTTCATTTCCCTGCTGGCCATGGGGGTGTTGACGGTGGGTGAGGGCAAGGAGGCGCCCCGTTATGCCATTGCCGGCGGTTATGCCGAGGTGATGCCGGATCATACCACCATCCTGGCGGATCAGGCGGTTTGCTGGGATGCCATCGACCCGGAGGCCGTCGAGGTGGACAAAAAAGAGGCTGCCGAACGGGAACTGGCCGTGCGGGATGATGAGACGGCCAGTCGCTACTGGAAAAAACGCCGGGCTTTTGCCACCCTTTGCCTGGAGGTGCACAAGCAGTATCTTGCCCGTGCGGCTTCCTGAGAGTTCATTCCCTCCCTCCCCTTCCCTTTCCTTTCGATAATTTTTGTGCAACGATTGCGGGTCCAGGGGGGTCACCCCCCTGGACCCGCAATTGTTTTGGCTGATTTTCATCCATCCTCCTGTTCTCTGTTGACCGGTATCGACCATGAATGATTGTGCTGTACTGGTGCTGGCTGCCGGGCAGGGCACCCGGATGCGTTCTGTTTTGCCCAAGGTGTTGCACCCCCTGGCGGGTCGGCCGTTGCTGTGGCATGTGCTGACGACCGTCCGGCGGTTGCAGCCGGACCGTCTGGCGGTGGTGATCGGTCATCAGGCCGGGCAGGTACAGGCGGCTTTTCCCGATGCCGATCTGACCTGGGTATACCAGACCGAGCAATTGGGCACGGCCCATGCGGTGCGGTGCGCCCTGTCGGCGTTGACGGATCTGCGGGGGGAGTTGCTGATTCTCAGTGGTGACACGCCGCTGGTGGAGGAGGCGTTGTTGCGGGCCCTGCTGGCGCAACACCGTCGGACCGGGGTGGGAGTGACCATGGTGAGCATGACCCAACCGGTGCCCACGGGTTATGGCCGGGTGGTGCGTGACGCGGCAGGAGACCTGCTGCGGGTGGTGGAGGAGAAGGATGCCGGCGCAGCCGAACGGGCCATCACCGAGGTCAACAGTGGGATCTATTGTGTGGATCTGGCCCGTCTGCCCGTCTGGTTGGAGCGGATTTCCGACCGGAATGCCCAACGGGAATATTATTTGCCGGATCTGCTGGCCATTGCCCGGACGGACGGGGGAGTCGGGGTGCTTCACCATGGGGAGGCGCTCTCTCTGGCGGGGGTCAATGACCGGCGGCAACTGGCCGCCCTGGAGGCGGTCTTGCGGGATCGTCTGGTGGCCCATTGGCAGGAGCGTGGTGTCACTTTTATGGATCCGGGTTCCTGCTGGCTGACGATGGAGGTGGTGATCGGTCAGGACACGGTCATCGAACCCCACGTGATGCTGAGGGGGGAGACCACCATTGGCGAGGCCTGCCGGATCGGGCCGTTTTGCGACATTCGGGACAGTCGGCTCGGCGCGGGCTGTCAGGTCAAGGGGTTTTGTCACCTGGAAGGGGTGGAGCTGGCAGAGCACAATGAGGTGGGACCCTATGCCCGCCTGCGACCCGGCACCCACCTGGAGAAGGGGGCCCGGGTGGGCAATTTTTGCGAACTCAAGAAGGCATACATTGGCGAGGGTTCCAAGATCAACCACCTTTCCTATATCGGTGACACCCGGATGGGCAAGGGGGTCAATGTGGGGGCCGGGACCATCACCTGCAACTATGACGGGGTGCACAAGCATCAAACCGTGATCGGGGATGGGGTGTTCATCGGTTCGGACAGCCAGTTGGTGGCGCCGGTGCAGGTGGGGGAGCGGGCGGTGATCGGTGCGGGGACGACGGTGACCAAAGCGGTGCCAGCCGATTCCCTGGCCGTCTCCCGGCCTCCCCAACTCAACATTGCCGGCTGGAAAAGGCGCAACAAGGCGCCTTGATTATCGTTGCGTCCGGCAGGGTATCTGCTCCAGCCTGCCTGCGGCGCATGTTGAGGGTGCCGCAGCAAAAACCGCTGCGGTTGTTTTGAAAGGCAACAGCAACGGCAAAGTCCCAGGGCGCTGCCCTGGACCCGCCAGGGGGGTGACCCCCCTGGACCCGCAATACCGGTGTGGTTGTTGGTCTGGGGGTGAGGCCCCTGATATTCTGCAATTTTGTTTTTTTTCAGGGAAATACCTATGTGCGGCATCATCGGTGTCATCGGCGAACGCAACGCCACATCCATCCTGGTGGAGGGGTTGAAGCGGCTGGAATATCGGGGGTATGACTCGGCGGGCATTGCGGTTCTCCGGGGTGAGGATCTGCAACTGGCGCGGGTCAAGGGCAAGCTGGTGCGGCTGGAGGAGCATCTGGCCGAGTCGCCCTGCACCGGCTGGGTGGGCATTGGTCATACCCGGTGGGCCACCCATGGTCCGCCGACCCGGGAGAATGCCCATCCCCACGTTTCGGCGCGGGTGGCGGTGGTGCACAATGGCATCATTGAGAATTACCAGGCGCTGCGACAGGGGTTGCAGGCCGAGGGGGTGGTATTCCAGTCGGCCACCGACACCGAGGTGGTGCCTCACCTGATCGAGCGGGAGTTGCAGCGGGGGTTGGCCGTGGTGGAGGCGGTGCGGGCGGCGGTGCGGCACCTGGAAGGGGCGTTTGCCCTGGGCATTCTGGTACGCGGTGCGGCGGACCGGCTGTTTGCCGTGCGGCGCGGCTCGCCGTTGCTGATCGGTCTGGGGGAGGGAGAAAACTTTATCGCCTCGGATGCCGCGCCCCTGGTGCCGTATACCCGGCGCATGGTGTTCCTGCAGGACAATGACATGGCCGTGCTGCGTCGCGACGGGGTGGTGATCACCGACCTGGCCGGCGCGGCGGTGCAGCGCCCGGTCAAGCACTCCCAGGTCAGCGCCGCCTTTGCCGACAAGTGGCCTTACCGGCACTACATGCAGAAGGAAATTTTTGAGCAGCCGACTGTGCTGGGGGAGACCTTGAAAGGGTTGATCGACGCGGCGGAACGCCGGGTTTGTCTGGACGATGCCCTGGAGCGGATTGATCTGACCACCGTGCAGGCGGTCACTGTGGTGGCCTGCGGCACCTCCTGGCATGCCGGTCTGGTGGGGCGTTATTGGCTGGAACGGTTGGCCCGTCTGCCGGTGAACGTGGATATTGCCTCCGAGTATCGCTACCGGGAGCCGCCGGCCGTGCCGGGCTCGATTACTGTTGTTGTTTCACAAAGCGGGGAGACGGCGGACACCCTGGCGGCGTTGCGGTTTGCGCGGCAGAGCGGTCAGGCGGTATTGGCGGTGGTCAATGTGCCGGAGTCGACCATTGCCCGTGAGGCGGATGGAGTGTTGTACACCCAGGCGGGGCCGGAGATCGGGGTGGCTTCCACCAAGGCTTTCACCACCCAGTTGCTGGCGTTGGCCTGTCTGGCGGTGGCGCTGGGCAAGGCGCGGGGCATGGTGAGCCGGGAGGAGGAGGTGCGGATGGTGGATGAGTTGTTGCGCATTCCGGCGCAGATGGAGCAGGTCTTGTTGCAGGATGAGGCCATTCTGGCGGTGGCGCGGCTGTGGATGCATGCGCCGGGTTTTTTGTTTTTGGGGCGTGGCACCTGTTATCCGGTGGCGTTGGAAGGGGCGTTGAAGCTCAAGGAGATCACCTATATTCATGCCGAGGGGTATGCGGCCGGCGAGATGAAGCATGGGCCGATTGCCCTGATAGACGAGCATTTGCCGGTGGTGGTGATTGCCCCCCGGGGTCCGTTGTTTGACAAGGTGGTCAGCAATCTGGAGGAGGCCCGGGCCCGGGGGGGGCGGTTGCTGGTGATCACCACGGTGTTGGCGGCGGGTGAGGCGTTGGCGGCGGAGGCTTTGTTGACCATTGCGCCCTGCGGGGAGTTTGCCACGCCTATTTTGTATATTGCGCCGTTGCAGTTGTTGGCCTATCACATGGCGGTTTTGAAGGGGACGGACGTGGACCAGCCCAGAAACCTGGCGAAGAGTGTCACCGTGGAATAACGGTGCATCCCTGCGCTGTCACACTGTTGCGGGTCCAGGGGGGTCACCCCCCTGGCGGGTCCAGGGCAGCGCCCTGGGACTTTGCTGTTGTTGCTGTTGCTGTTGTTTTTCAAGAAGAGCCGCAGCCGCTTTTTGCTGCGGCTTTTTTAACATGCGCCGCAGGCAGATGCTGTTGCCAAAGACACGCAAGAAACTTTCTTATGCAAGTTTTTCGCATAATGCAGAGAATACGCTTCTCCGCCACCTTCACGACGGATCGGCCAGGACGCTCTCCAGAGTCGGTGCGTCCAGGATGCGGAGACTCCATTCCTCCAGGGTGGCCAGTTCAGCATCGGCTATTGTTTGGCTGGCCCATGGGGGTAGATCGCCGAAGCGGCGTTGGAGCTGACGGGTCAACGTGTCCGCCTTGCCTTTTTTTTCGCCTTCCTGTCGGCCTTCCTGTCGGCCTTCCTGTCGGCCTTCCTGACGCACCATCGCAGCCCACTCCGGCCTGCCTTTGGCCAATATCTCCTGCGCAAATTGTGACATCATTTCAGCTTCCTCCTGCGGGTTGATACGGCGCACAACCTGCCGTACATGCTCTTCATCCAGGTTCGAGAATGTCGTCAATAAGTACAACAGCACCGACAGCAACAGCTCTGGAGCATCCGCCAGCGCGACAATGATGTTTTCCAGGGCATCCATCTGCGTCTGCGGATCACGAGTCCCGTATTTCAACGCCATCAACCCAGCCCGCAAACGCGCATTCCGTGACAGTTGCTCATCCGGGATCGGCCCAAGATCCACCACCGGAAAGCGGAAATTCAACAGCCAGGGACGCAGGGCTTCATCCGCATCCACCAGGAACATGAATTCGTTGGGAATCCGCCATTCCTTCTGCCCATGGTAAAGAAGCAACGGCAACACGGCCGGCAACTTTCGCCACTGCGCGTCCTCACGAATGGCCTGTTCCATGCAGGCGTACATACCCCTGTGGAATTGCCAGCCCACCCTCTCGTCCTCATAGCTCTTGTGTTCCACCAGAGCATAGAGCAACAGCAACCTGCCGCTGATCGTCTTGGTCTGGAACAGGCGATCCGAGTAATAGGGCTGCAACCGTTCCTCGACAAAAGAGCCTTCAACCAGTTGCGGCGGATCGGGCACCAGAAGCCGAGAGACCTCTGGCGGCAGACTCTCCTGCAGAAAGGCACCCGCCGTCTCCGGGTGGGACATCAGTGCCTTGAACAAGCGGTCGTGGGGTTGGGCGATTTCGTTCATGCAGGCACGCAGTTGATACGCGGGTTGATGCATTTCATGGCCGGATCACCTGTTGACGAAGACCACCAAACTGCCGGGCCAGTGTATCTCCTTGCTGGGCGCAATGCCACTGGATTCGTCGCGGGCGTCAAAGGCCGCTTTTTGCTGCGGCTCTTTTAAACCGCACCCATGCGCCGCAGGCAGACTGCCGGTTGACCATACGCCGCAGGCCGTCAGGGCATCCAGCAACGGATCAGGGCGTTCCAGACCGGCTCGACCGGATGGACCAGGTGGAGGGGATGCCTGGCCGGGTTGGTGTCCGTTGTGGCCGCGGGTGGCACGACCTGCTGGGTGTTCGGTGGCGGGTTGACAGGTTGCGGCGGCGCGGGGGAGGCTGTGGCGGGTGGTGGTGGGTGGTGGCCTGTCTGTTGGACGGAGATGTCCATTTCGTTGGCCCGATAGGCCAGTTCGGCGTGGTCGATCAGGACGCGCACGGCGTCGCTCAGGTTGACCAGGTTGTGGCGCTGTCGGAAGGCTTCCAGCAGGCGGAAGGCCTGCCAGGGCAGGGCGCGCCGTTCGGCGTCCAGCAGGTGGCGGATGGTCACCTCCATGGAACCGCGGTTGGGGCCGAACAGGTTTTTTTTACGTTCCCGGAGCAGTTTTTGGGTCTCTTCGGCGATGGTGATCTGGACGGCCCCCTTGGCGGCTTCGAACTGTGCCCGGCGGATGTCCACGAAGATGCGTCGCCGGGTTTCCGGGCGCAGGGCGCGCTCCATCCAGTCGTCCAGCGCCTGGAGGGATGCCTCGTCCTCTTTGGGTTCGTGGGGAATCCGGTAGAACTCGGTCACGCACTCGGCGGGCAGACGGAACCGTTCCGCCCGGATGGCCCAGTCGACCGTTGCCCAGACCAGGTTGAAATTGTCGCGGGTGACGACCTCCACGATGTCTTGTGATGCGGCAATCCTGCCATCATTCATGAAACCCACCTCCTGAATGGTATCATAAATGCATTTGTTACGGATGTCACCAAAATTTTGCAGGCCGGGGATGCTGCGACATTGTTTTAATCTTCGACTCTGTGTGGAAATTTGCTAGAATGCGCAGACTGGGCTGGGTGTGAAGCGGCATTCTGTCCGGTGGCGGTTGCCGAGCTGGTGGTGTGGCGCCGCGTGATCGATACCCCTATTTTGTCTGAACAATGAGGAGAATGACCATGGACGATCCATCTGCTAAAACCCGTACGGCGGTTTGGGGTGATGCACAGCCCGTGCCCGTCTCTGTGGAGGGGATGGCGATTGACTATCTGAAACAGGTGTATGCCCTGTTGGCTGCCAGCCTGATCGTAGCGGTGGCCGCCGGTTATGTGGGGATGAGCCTGCCCTTTGCCCGTGAGCATCCCATCGTTCTGATGGTGATAATGCTGGGAGCCATGTTTCTGGCCTTTCGGGTGCAGAATGCCGCCACTCTGTTTTTGTTTACCGGTATTTCCGGGCTCTCCATCGGGCCGGTCATAGCCGTTTATGTGGGAGCGGGACTCTCGCATGTGGTCGGGCAGGCGGTCTTCATGACCGGTGCGGTCTTTGTCGGGCTGAGCCTGTATGCCCTGACCACCCGTCGGGATCTCTCCATGATGGGCGGGATGCTGTTTGCCGGGTTGATCGTGCTGCTGGTGGGGGGATTGCTGAATCTCTTTTTTCACTCCACCGCGGTTTCGTTTGCCCTGTCTGCCTGCGGCAGTGTCATTTTTGCCGGTTACATCCTCTATGAAACCCAGCAACTGCGGGACAATCCCGGTGCGGTTGCCCCGTCGGTGGCGGCGCTGTCCATGTACCTGAACGTGGTCAATCTCTTTTTGAGCCTGCTGCGTCTGTTGGGTATTCTGGGCGGGGAGGATTGAGCCTGATGTCGGTCGGGGCGCTGGCCTGGTTGCCAGTCGCCCGTGAGGTGCTGCGCGTTGCCGGTTGGGACGGTCTGGCACCGGCGGTGGTGGTTGGCGGGGCGGAGCAACGGCTTTATCTGTTGCCCGACTGTTGTCGGGCGGGTCGTCTCGTGGCGACCGGTCATTGGCCGGTCTCCACGGCGGCGGCCGGTTTCGGCACGCGCCAGGATTCCGGTCAGACCCCGACCGGGCTGCACCGCATAGCCGCCTGCATTGGCGAGGGAGCCCCCTGCGGCATGGTCTTCAAGAGTCGGGTGGCCACGGGGGAGATCGTGGCCGACTGCAGCCAGCCGTCCGGTGACTTTATCACCACACGCATCCTCTGGCTGGAGGGGCTGGAGGAGGGGGTCAACCGGGGGGATGGCTGTGACAGCCACGCACGCTACATTTACATCCATGGTACTCCCCATGCGGACCTGTTGGGTCAACCGGCCTCGGCCGGTTGCATCCGGATGGACAATCGCCACATTCTGGAGTTGTTTGCACGGGTCGGGGTTGGCACCCTGGTCTGGGTCGTGGCAGCCTGGGACACCCTGCCGGGGCAGCAAAGCCGGATTGACGGATAAACTTTAAAGTTTTATGGGGTCCAGGGGAGATTATCTCCCCTGGCGGGTCCAGGGCAGCGCCCTGGGGTTTTGCTGTTGCTGTTGATTTTAATTAAAAAGCTGCAGCGGTGTT
>JAMOAX010000252.1:0-2634 GCA_039908555.1 Magnetococcus sp. DMHC-8 | reverse complement strand
ATTCCCGGAGCCACAGGAGAGAACCGGGTATCTGCCGGAGCAGCCGCATCCAGCAGTCGAACAATGGGGGATTGATCTTGTAGGGTTGATTGAAGCAGACAAAGAGAAAACCCTCTTCCGGGAGCCCGCATGACTGGCGGGAGGGTGTTGCGTTGGTATCCGTGCGTCTGGCCGGAATAGAGCTGGGTAGACGGACCACTTTTTCCGTAAAGTATCTCTCGGAGCCGGGGGGAGCCAAAAAATAATCCACCAGACAATAGTCGATAAAGGGGGCTCCCAGGGTTCCTACGATTCCCTGCCAGGCGACCTGAATGGGGGCTGGGCGCAATGCCAGGATTTCCAGTCGGGAGCCTTTCGTAAATCCGTTCGCCTCCACCAGAATATGCACCCCATCGTCGAGGATGCGTTGGGCGGCCGCCCGATGATCCAGATGCTGGATGTCAACAACACGGTCGCTGCTCGCCATGATGCGCTGCCGTACGGAGCTGTTGTCATCCGGGCAGAGGGAGTAGGCGATCACCTGGAAACGGGAGCGATTGTGGTGGGGAAAGAGGTTGGCGGCGGTATAACCACAAGGATGGTTCTTGAAATCGTAGGAAATATAACCGATCGTCAGCCGCTCCGGGTTGGGGGCATATGCGCGTGTTGCCGCCAGATTGTCGCGTATCAGGTATTTGTTTTGTATAAACAGCTCCGTGCATCTTTTGTACAAGTCGGGCACTGCATGAAAAACAGTGAAAAGATAAGGGCTTGACTCTCGTTGTGACTCGCGGAACTGGAGGAGGGTGTGCTGGTGGAGTCGCTGATATTCCCGCCAGTCGCAGAGGAAGAGCATGCGATAGAGGAGCTGGCACTGCATGGCGGGCCAATCCGGGGCGAGTTCTGCCGCCTGCATCTGACAGACAACCGCCTCGTCCAGTTTGCCCATATCGGCCAACAGGATACCCATATTGCCGAGCGTATTGGGGTCTTCCGGATGGAACTCCAGGGCTTTTTGATAATGGTAAAGGGCTTCCTCCCGCTTGTCTTCTCCCCGGAACAGGTTACCCAGCCGGTAATGCGCCTGATGCATGTCCGGTTGAAGTTCCACAGCCTTTTGCAGGCAGGCGAGGGAGTCGGAAAAGCGGCCGAGTGTCTCCATGGCAACGCCCAGATGATAGTGGGGATGGGGCAAATCGGGTCGAAATTCCAGAGTTTTTCGATAACACGCAGCCGCCTCTTCCGGCTTGCCCTGCAGTTGCAGGGCCAGTCCCATATTGTGGCAGGCCTGATGCCAGGTGGGCTGGATGGTCAATGCCTGCTGGTGGCAGGCGATGGCCTCATCCAGTTTTCCCTCCATCCGCAGGGCATTGCCCAGGCTGTCCAGGGCAGAAAGGTGTGCCGGTTGGATGGCCAGTGCCTGACGGAAACAGACAATGGCTTCTGCCGTTTCTTCCTGATCCAGCAGAAGACGTCCCATATTGACATAGGCGTTGTGGTAGTCCGGACGGAGTTCCACCGTCTTGCGGTAGCAGGCGATGGCCTCTGCCGCTCTTCCTGTCGCCTGCATCAGGGCCCCCAGGGCGTGATGGGCTTCATGGAGTGTGGGCTGGTGGGCGATGGCTTGTTGATAACAGCTCTCGGCCTCTGCGAAGTTGCCCAGATGGCGCAGAGATTCCCCCAGTCGGCAGAGGGTATCGGGGTGGTCCGGGTGGATGGCCAGCACCTGCCGGAAACAGGGGATGGACTCTGCCCATTGGCCCATTTCTGCCCGGATCAGTCCCAGGTTTTTCCAAAAAACCGGGTGGTTGGGGGTAGCCTGCACCGCCTTGCCGATCCACTCGGCTGCCAGGGCAGGCTGACCGCGACGATGGTAAATCTCCCCCATCAGGTGCAACGCCTCTCCATGGTTGGGCTGTAGCGTCAGCAGTTGGCGGAACAGGGTTTCGGCCGCATCGAATCGGCCTGCACGATAATGGTGTATCGCCTCCTCCATCCATCTCTGCGGTTCGGGTTGTTCGCCAATCGGGTCGGGGGGAGGGGCCGTCCGGTCGGGGTGGCTTGTGTCGCTGGATGGGGGGACCTGGATATGGTCCGGTGCCAATCCCGACTGGAATCGCTGCCACATGATCTGGAAAGCCTGTTCCAGATGCCTGGCAAAGAGGGGGGCGTCGAACAGGGGGGCAGTGGATAAATTTTCCTGCAATCTTTGGCGGATGGCAGCCAACCGGGCCGGGTTGCTGGCCAGTTCCATGGCTGATTGCTCATATTCCTCCAGGGAGTAGGTGATCAGGTCGGGCAGACCGACGTGGATCAACTGGGCGGCGGCGGCACGGGACATGATGGTCTCTCCCGCGCAGGTGACCATGGGACAACCCGCCGACAGGAGATCCCATGCCGTGGAGCCGGAGGTATATGGATAGGTATCCAGGGCAAGGTCCGCCAAACGCTAACGGGCGCAGTGGTCGGCCGGGTCGGCTGTGCGGGCTGCAAACACCAGTCGGGAACCGGCCACCCCCCGATTTTCCGCTTCACGGCGCAAATTATCCAGTGACCATGGGTTGAATTCCCGGAGCCACAGGAGAGAACCGGGTATCTGCCGGAGCAGCCGCATCCAGCAGTCGAACAATGGGGGATTGATCTTGTAGGGTTGAT
>JAMOAX010000080.1:0-13694 GCA_039908555.1 Magnetococcus sp. DMHC-8 | reverse complement strand
TGTACCTCCTGATCGCCAAACAACACACTCTTCAACCAGGCCAGGGCAAACTCCGTCATCGCCTCGTCATCCGTGCGGATGCGCTCCACCGTCTCTGCGTCCACCTGATAGCGCTGCAAAAAGGTGGAACCGAAGACAAATTGACGAAACTTGTCCGGATTGGTGCTGGCCATGTAAAAAAATTCGGATACCGGCAACGAGGTGCTGGTGGCATCCCCCGCCGACCGCCGCTTGATGATCAGTTCCATCCACTTGCGATTGCGTTCGTCATATCCGTCCGACCCCTGATCCCGCCGCCACTCGTCCACCCGCCAGTGGCGCTCCTCCTGATGCCCCAGGCAATAGTCCTCCTTGACCAGAAAATAAAACACCTCCTCCCCGGCCGTCTGCTGGCGGTGCAACAAGGCCAGACCCAGCGGATAATACCGACAGGTGACCGGACGGTCACTGTAGACGGAACACCCCTCCGGCGTGACAAACGGACACTGCCCCGTCTCCTCGTCCATCCGCAACATGGCCACCGGCAACTGCCCCCTGCTCAGGGTATAGGGCGTGGCATACTGATAAAGAAATTCCTCGGCCGTCAAGGAGAGCCGCCTGCGCAGGCGCAACAGGTCATAAGGTGTCAACAATATTTCTATCTGACTGCAACACCGGTTGAAACAGGCAATCCCCGGATGACAGCGAAATTGCAACCCGTCATCCCCCGTCAAACGGACCGGCGAAAGCACGTTGCGCACCTCCCTGGGCATGTTCCGCATCTCCGGGTCCCACTGCCAGACCCGATCCCGCTCTGCGTTGTCTTCGTCCGTGGACATTTTCTGGCGCTCGTCTGGAGAATGAATCGATCAGCAGGACTCCTCAGCCCCGCCACAAAAAAAAGGGGGAAGCGAAACCGCTTCCCCCTGCCCAGCTCAACAC
The DNA here is from genome assembly GCA_039908555.1 of Magnetococcus sp. DMHC-8. Taxonomy (GTDB): domain Bacteria; phylum Pseudomonadota; class Magnetococcia; order Magnetococcales; family Magnetaquicoccaceae; genus Magnetaquicoccus. Next base: position 12,773 of record JAMOAX010000080.1, on the reverse strand, counting down.
CCTACTTGGTGACCAGATCCTTGTGCTCACGCTTGAAGGTGGTCCACTCGCCGGTCTTGGGATCGATCCGGCTGTTGACGAAGCATTTCCAGTTCTCTTCGTCGATAAAGTTGTAGTCCATGTTGTAGTAGAACCCGGGATAACGGGTCTCCTTGCGGAACAACATGTGGCGCAGATGGGCCTCACCGGCATAGATGCGGTGATAGTTTTCCCAGGCCCGCATCAGCTCGTGCAGATCACGGGCCACCATCTTCTTGGAGTCCAGCTTCAGCTCATGCAGCTTTTTGACCGCAATCTCCATCATGGCCGTGTTGGTGACATACATGGTGCCCACACCCGCCACATACTCGTCCATGATCTTCTGCAGACGCGACTGCAACATTTTCGGCGTGATATAGTTGGGATTGACATCCACCGCCGTGGTGTAACCGCTGTGCTCCATGTAGGTGCGCACCGGGGCATAGATCTCCTCGGCCAATTCACTGGCACTGGCAGACAGGCTGGGCGTGTAACCCTTGTGATCCGCACAGAACTTCACCATGGCCTTGGCGGCAATGCGACCCTCGGCATGGGAACCGGACGAAAACTTGTGGCCGGAAGCCCCCACACCATCACCCGCCGTGAACAGACCTTGCACCGTGGTCATGCGATTGTAACCCCAGTTCCACTCGGGTGGGGCCACATCGGCCGGACCACTCACCCAGATGCCGCAGCAACCGGAATGGGAACCCAGGAAATAGGGCTCGGTCGGCATCAACTCGGACGGCACCTTCTCCGGCTCAATGTTTTCGCCCGCCCAGACCCCGGCCTGACCGACACACATGTCCAGAAAATCTTCCCAGGCTTCGGCCTCCAGATGCTTGATCTTTTTCTTGGCCTCCTTGTCGCCGAACTCTTCCTCGTAGGAGGCGGCCAAAGCCTGCAGGGCCACATCCGTGCGCATGAAAATGGGACCACGACCCTCGCGCATCTCTTTCATCATCAGATGATTGCGCAGGCAGCTGGCCGGCACCTTGGCCAGACCGTAGGGCGGATAGTCCTTCAACATTTCCTTGTTGACCACCATGTAGTCCTCGCCCCGGCAGTTGGTCGCCTTGGCCTTGAACAGCAGGAACCACGCACCCACCGGACCATAACCGTCCTTGAAACGGGCCGGCACGAACCGGTTTTCCATCATGGTCAACTCGGCGCCCACCTGGGCCGCCATGGCATAGGTGGAACCGGAATTCCAGACGGGATACCAGGTCCGCCCCATCCCTTCGGCCACCGAACGGGGACGGAACACATTGACCGCACCACCCGCCACCAGCAGGATGGCATTGGCCTTGTAAATGTAGATCTTGTCCTCACGATTGGAAAAACCCACCGCGCCGGCAATGCGGTTGTCTTCCTTCGTATCCAGCAACAGCTTGACGATGAAAATGCGCTCCTGGATGTTCTCCATGCCCAGCGCCTTCTTGGCTGCCTCGGCCACGATGCACTTGTAGCTCTCGCCGTTGATCATGATCTGCCACTTGCCGGACCGGACCGGCTGACCACCCTCTTTCAGACTCTTCTCCTCGTCGCCGGGCTGCTTCCAGATGGGCAGACCCCACTCCTCGAACAACTGTACCGAGTTGTCCACATGGCGACCCACGTCAAAGATCAGGTCATCACGGACGATACCCATCAGGTCGTTGCTCACCATCCGCACATAATCTTCCGGCTTCTGCTCACCCAGGTAGGTGTTGATGGCCGACAAACCCATGGCCACCGCACCGGAACGCTCCATCGCCGCCTTGTCCACCAGGCGGATCCGCATCCCCGGAGGCGCCCAACGCATCACCTCGTAGGCACAACCACACGCCGCCATGCCACCACCAATGATCAGGATATCGGTCTCCACCTCAACGATATCAGGATTTCCAAAGCTTCCCATGTTTGTTCACTCCCCAAATAGTGTATGCAAGATTGGCGCGGGTTAATTGGAAATGGTGGGCACAGCGCCCTCGGAGTTGAAAAACCCGGGCTGATCCAGCTTGGCCGGGTCGGCGGCCGGCTTGCCGGCATACGGATCGATGGAACCCTCCGCCGTGGTGCGGATCGGAAATTTGAACCGCTTGACATTGCCATTGCGGAACCGAATGGTCCACATGATGGAATCGGAACCACGCAGGGGAATGACTGCGCCACCCATGGGCACGATGTCCGCATAGGCCCGCACCTCAATGGCCTGCTGCGGGCAGATCTTGACGCAGGAATAACACTCCCAGCACTGCTCCGGCTCCTGGTTGAACGCCTTCATCCGCTCCTTGTCGAGCTTCATCAGGTTGTTGGGGCAAATATACATGCAGGCGGTCTTGTCCTGCCCTTTGCAGCCGTCACACTTGGCGGCGATTACACAGCTTGGCATCGGTGGGCCTCTCCCAAAAAAGAGTTGTTGATTGGTATGATGGGTAACCCGTCACCCACGCACGGGTGACGGGCTTTGCTGATTTTTCTAACCGGTCGCCGCCTTGTGCAACTTGACCTCCACCTTCTCGGAGGCCGCCAGGCCGGCATAATATTTCTGCAGGATGGCAACCACCTCGGGACGGCTGAATTCGGCGGGCGGCTGCTCGCCTTCCGACAGCATCTTGCGCAATTTGGTGCCAGACAACAACAGACGATCATCCTTGCCATGGGGACAGGTTTTCATGGAGGCCATCCCCTGGCACTTGTAGCAGTAGAAAGTCCAGTCAATCTTCAGGGGCCGGGTACGCAGATCCTCCTCGGAGACCTGGTCAAAAATGTACTGGGCATCAAAGGGACCGTAATAATCCCCCACCCCGGCATGATCCCGCCCCACAATCAGATGGGAACAGCCATAATTCTGCCGGAACACCGCATGCAACAGGGCCTCCTTGGGCCCGGCATACCGCATCTCCATGGGATAACCGGCCTGCACCACGGTATCCTTGACAAAATATTTGTCGATCAGGACATTGATGGCATCAGCCCGCACCTCGGCCGGGATGTCCCCCGCCTTGAGCTTGCCCAGAATCTGATGCACCAGCACCCCGTCCAGGGTCTCAATGGCAATCTTCGCCAGAAATTCATGGGAACGGTGCATGGGATTGCGGGTCTGAAAGGCCGCCACCTTGTGCCACTTTTTCTCCTCGAAAAGGGCACGGGTCTCGGCAGGACGCATGTAAATGCCCTTGTACCGCTCCGGAAACTCCCCTTCCGACAACACCTGCACCGGCCCGGCAATGTTGACGGGCAACTGCTCCATCACCTTTTGCACGCCCGGATGTTCCAGATCCTCGGTCTGGAAGATGGAACGACACTCCAACCCCTTGTCGATGGTGTATTTTTCCGTAACACGCAAAATGCCCCGGATCTCGCCGCTCTCGTCATCCACCAGCGCCACCTCGTCACCCGCCGACAAGGTGTCGGCCTGCGCGCTGGAAACCGACAGGGTGATGGGAATGGGCCAGAACAGTCCATTGGCCATCTGCGTCCGCTCACACACACTCCGCCAGTCCGCCTCGCCCATGAACCCCTCCAGGGGCGTGAAGGCGCCGATGCCCAGCATGATCAAATCACAGGACTCCCGCGAGGTCATGCGAACTTGCGGCAGGATCTTGGCTTTGTCCATGGCCGCAGCCAGGGCACCGCCGGACAACAACAACGGCTTCAACGCACCACCACCATGGGGGGGGACCAGTCTCGACATACGCCTGTCTCCTTGCAGCAAAATTGAAGAGATGTATGGAAGCACACCCATTCCTGGGGGTGTATCAAACAAACCGCCGGGTCTCTGCCCCGAACCCGCCAGGGAAATGCCCCCCTGACCCGCCATCACCCGGCACGCAACACCGCCGCCAGGGCCGCCAAAGCCCGCCCCCGGTGGCTGATGGCATCTTTTTGTTCCCCCGACAGCTCGGCAAAGGTCCGGTCAAAACCATCGGGCACAAAGACGGGATCATACCCGAAACCATTCACCCCCCGCGGTACGTCGATGAGATGCCCGGTCACCGACCCATGAAAACGGCGGAGCCGGCCATCCGACTGGGCCAGGCTCAGCACACACTCAAAACGGGCACTCCTCTCTGCCGGTGGATGATCCCGCACCGCCAGCACCAACTTGTGCAAATTGGCGGCATCATCCGCATCGGGCCCAGCATAGCGGGCCGACCAGACCCCCGGGGCCCCACCCAGACAATCCACCACCAGCCCGGAATCGTCCGCCAGGGCCGGCAAACCCGTGAAACGGGCCACCTGCAACGCCTTCTTGTCGGCATTTTCCTGGAACGTCACCCCATCCTCCACCACCTCGGGACAGGCAGGAAAATCCGTCAGATTCTGCAACAAAATCCCCGTTCCCGCAAGGATGCGGCGCATTTCCTCCGTTTTTTTTTGGTTGCGGGTCGCCAGGACAATATTCACGGAAGTATGTTTCAATAATGGTTCATGAGCAAATGCTAATTTTGCGACATGGTGCCTGGGTAATTCCTTCCTGTCAAGTGCGACGTAGTGATAAAGAAAATTTTTAGAGTAAATATTCTCTTTGGGACACATAAAGAGCGCCCGGTCAGGCGCCACCGGGGCGGGCCAATGGTGGCGGCATGGGGTTGCCGGTGGGACCGAACCGTTGCGCAGACCGGCCGGGACATGGTTAAATGGAGCCCTTGTTCAACACACCGATGGGATGGACGGTCATGCTTGCCAAAAGAATCATCCCCTGTCTGGACGTGCGGGCCGGCCGGGTGGTCAAGGGGGTGCAGTTCGAGGGACTGGTGGATGCGGGCGATCCCGTCGAGGCCGCCCGTCGCTACGATCAGGAGGGGGCCGACGAACTCACCTTTCTGGATATCACCGCTTCCCACGAAAACCGCGATACCATCCTGGAGGTGGTCAGCCGGACCGCCGAACAGGTGTTCATTCCCCTGACGGTGGGCGGCGGCATCCGCACCAATGGGGACATCCGCCGTCTGCTGAATGCCGGGGCCGACAAGGTGGGCATCAACACCGCTGCCGTGTTCCGCCCGGCGTTTGTCCGGGAGGCCTCCAACCAGTTTGGTGCCCAGTGCATCGTCGTGGCCATCGATGCCAAGTGTGTCGAGCGGGATGCGGAGGGCCGCCCCCAACGATGGGAAATTTTTACCCACGGCGGACGCCAACCGACCGGTCTGGACGCAGTGGCCTGGGCCAGTCGGATGGCCGAGTACGGCGCCGGCGAAATCCTGCTCACCTCCATGGACCGGGATGGCACCCAGCAGGGGTACGACCTGCACCTCACCCGTGCCATTGCCGAGGCGGTCAGCATTCCGGTCATCGCCTCCGGCGGGGTGGGCACCCTGCAGCATCTGCTGGATGGCCTGCAACAAGGTGGAGCCAATGCCGTCCTGGCCGCCTCCATCTTTCACTTTCGCCAGCACTCCATCCCCGAGGCCAAGGCCTACCTGCGTGCGCACGGCGTCAACGTGCGCCTGTAGCCGGCGATCCGCCCCCGGCCATACCCCAATCCCTGGAGCACCACCATGCACCCACTGCCCGATCTGGATTCGCTGAAATACAACACCGACGGCCTGATTCCCGCCATCGCCCAGCAGTTTGACAGCGGCGAAATCCTGATGATGGCCTGGATGAATCGCGCCTCCCTGGCACAAACCTTGACTTCCGGCGTCGCCTGCTACTGGTCCAGAAGCCGCCAGGCCTTCTGGCAAAAGGGCGAAACCTCCGGCCAGATCCAGAAGGTCCAGGCGGTCCGCACCGATTGCGACCGGGATACCCTGCTGCTGCTGGTGGACCAGGTGGGCGTGGCCTGCCACACCGGACGGCACAACTGCTTCTACCTGGAGGCCAGGGAGGGGGCCTGGCAGGCGATTGCACCGGTGGCAACCGATCCCGCCACCCTCTACGGACCGACCCCATGAACAGCACCGATACCGCCCATCTCCTGACCGATCTGTACCAGCGCCTGCTGGAACGCCAGACCGCCGATCCCGCCCACTCGTATGTGGCCCGCCTCTGTCAGCAGGGGGAGGATGCCATTTTGCAAAAAATCGGCGAAGAGGCCATCGAAACCCTGCTCGCCGCCAAAAGCGGCCGAACCGAGGCCATCATTCATGAAACAGCCGATCTGTGGTTCCATTGCCTGGTCATGCTGGCCACCCACCAGATCCCCCCGGCGCAAATCCTGCAGGAACTGACCCGTCGTTTCAATCGATAGGCAAAGCTGTTGCGACGCCGGCGCATGCGAAAAACGCCGCAGCACAAGGCGGCTGCGGCGTTTTTTTGAAAGTCAACAGCCACAGATCAATTGATAAGCAGATATTTTCCGTCCAGTTTGACCTTTTTGGCCGTTTTTTTATTGATCTTCTTGTTATCGACCTCTTTTTTCACCGTACTGCTGAGGTCACGGACCAGCATCCATTTATGGTCGCCCTGGTGGACCAGCGCGGTAATACCCTCTGCATGGTCAATGTTGGTGTCGCCCGTCTCTGTGAACTTTCGTACGACAGGACGGGATGAACCGGTGTCGGCCATCTGCCAGAGTTGAAAGGCCTTGCCGCCCCCTGGGCCGGCCATGATCAGGTACTGAGATTGGCCGGCACGGGGATTGTTGGTGATATCCCGGATGGCATTTTTGTGCAAGTCCAGGCGGATGAGGAGAGAAAAGTTCGGTTTTTTGTTTTTGTCGCACAGGATCTTCTCGGGATTTTTCAGCACGACAATAAGTGCCCGATTACCGTCCATCGGTTTGCGCAGACCGATCAGCAGCGCATCCCGCTGGTAGTCCCAGGCAAGCCCTTCGACATTGATTTTCCCTTTACTGGTATTAATTCCTCTTTTGGTGTTGAGATAATTCGCCAACCTCCTGCGCAGCCCCCTGGCCCCCTCCCAGTCGACCAGCCTGTCATCGGCTCCGATGGCAAAGCGCATCAGACTGGCCGAACCGGTCATGACATAGATCCGCCCATTCGGTCCCAGGGTCACCCCCTCCAGGTCATCCAGGGCCTTTTTTTCTTCCAGGACAGTGGCAGAAGCGATGGTCTTGCCGCGCAGGGTCAGCAGGGTCAGGGCCCCCTTTTTTTCATCATTGATCACCAGCAACCGCCCGTCCGGCAACTCCTGAATCCCGGAAGCCTCCATGGGCAGCAGTGATGATGTCAGCCATTTTCGGTTGGTATTTTTCTTTTTGGACATGGTACATGCCAGACGCCTTTTCGGGGGCCTGCTCCTTGTGGTAGGTTTTTTGTTGTCAAACTGCAACCGTCGCTGCGTCCGGCAGCGTGTCAGGTCCTGCCAGATTGCCTGGGTTGCATGCTGAGGATGCCTCAGCAACAGCAAACAGGAATCTGGCCCGGCATGGTTTCCCGGGGAGGGATGTGGGCGAAACGATGACCAAGGCCTTGCGAAGCCTTGATCATCGTTTCGTCCAACAGGGTGCCAAAACCCGCCAGATTGCCTGCGGCGCATGCTGAAAACGCCGCAGCAAAAAGCGGCTGCGGCTCCTTTGAAAAACAACGGCAACGGCAACGGCAAAATCCCAGGGCGCTGCCCTGGACCCGCCAGGGGGGTGACCCCCCTGGACCCGCAATCCCGACAAGAAACAGCATCATCTCCCGGAACAGGGGCGATGATCAAGGCCGTGGAGCAGGGGCCCGGCAAACCGGTCAGGCAGTCCGAAACGCCGCCCTGCCCAGACGCACAAAAGGCGGTCGCACCACCTGGACATCCATCAACCGCCCCCGCATGTCCACCTGCGCCATGCCGCCCACAGGCACATGGGCCGCCAACCGCGCCAGGGCAATACCCTTCTCCAGGGTCGGCGCATACCCACCACTGGTAATCCGGCCCACCGGTTTGCCCTCCCACAACACGGTCTGCTGATCACGCAATACCCCCCGATCCTGCAGGATCAGGCCGACCCGCCGGCGGGACGGCGGCTGACCCCACTGAGGTTCCAGGGCATCCCGACCAATAAAATCCCGATCCAGGGGCTCCCAGGCAATCGTCCAACCCAGCCCGCACTCCAGCGGCGAGGTCCGCCCGTCCATGTCATGACCGTACAAATGCATCCCGGCCTCCAGACGCAAGGTGTCCCGGGCCCCCAGACCGATCGGCGCCACCCCGGAACGCAGCAGACTGTCCCATACCGTCACCCCGTTCTCATCGGGCACAATCAGCTCGAAACCATCCTCCCCCGTATAACCGGTGCGGGCAATGCGCCAGTCGTCATCCTGGAAAAAATGAAACGGCTTGAGAGCCATCGCCCGCTTGCCCATGCCGTTCGGCAAACACCGCTCCACCTGCACCCCCGCCCGGGGACCCTGTACCGCCAGAATCATCAGATCCCGCCGGTCCACCACCCGCACCCCATACGAAGGGGCATGCACCCGAATCCAGGCCAGCGCCTTGTCCCGCGTGGCCGCATTGACCACCAGAAAAAAGGACTCCCGACCCAGCCGATAGGCCAGCAAATCATCGGAAACCCCACCCGTGGCATTGAGCATCAGACCATACTGGGCCTGACCAGGGGTCGGAATGCGAACCACATCATTGCTCAACAAAAATCGCAACAATACCTCCACCCGCGCACCGATCAGATCGATCACCCCCATGTGGGAAACATCAAACACACCACACCGCCGCCGGACCAGCTGGTGTTCATTCAATTGCGACCCATAGTGGAGAGGCATTTCCCAGCCCGCAAAATCCACCATTTTTCCCCCCAGGGCCACATGCTCCTCAAACAATGGCGTTCTTTTCATCGTTTTTGCACCTCATCCAGTCGTTGCAAGGCATGCAACAGGTCGGGCAATTGGGCAAAAGGCACCATGTTGGGACCATCACACGGGGCCTGGTCCGGGTCGGGATGGGTCTCCAGAAAAATGCCAGCCACCCCCACCGCCACCGCCGCCCGCGCCAATGGCGCCACAAAGGCCCGTTCCCCCCCCGATGCATGCCCCAATCCACCCGGCAACTGCACAGCATGGGTCGCATCCAGTATGACCGGAAAACCACTCCCGGCCATGATGACCAGGCTGCGCATGTCCACCACCAGGTTGCCGTAACCAAAGGCATACCCGCGTTCACACAACAGGATCTGCTCATTGCCCACCGCCACCGCCTTGTCCGCCACCCCCGCCATCGCGCCCGGCGCCAGAAACTGTCCCTTCTTGATGTTCATCGGGCGCCCCGTCCGGGCCACCGCCTGAATGAAATCGGTCTGCCGGCACAAAAAAGCAGGGGTTTGCAGCAGGTCCACCACCTCCGCAGCCGCCACCGCCTGGGCGGCATCGTGCACATCCGTCACCACCGGCACCTCCACCGCCCGCCGCACCTCCTCCAGCACACGCAACCCCACCTCCAGCCCGGGCCCGCGATAACCGGTCCCGGAGGTACGATTGGCCTTGTCGAATGACACCTTGTAGACCAGCGCCATGCCAATCCGCCGGGCCAACCCGGCGAGAAAATCGGCCGTTCTCAAGGCAAAATCCCGCCCCTGTTGCAGCGTCTCCCCCTCCAGGACACAGGGGCCCGCAATCAACACCAGGGGCCGGTCGTTGGCAAACAGGACCGGTCCGACCGGCACCACCCGCTGTGGCGTCGCCGATGCCGGGTTCACATTCCCCTCCGCCCCGCCAGACCGGCACCGACAAAGGCCGCAAACAGCGGATGGGGCCGCCGCGGCCGCGATTTGAACTCGGGATGAAACTGACAGGCCACAAAAAAAGGATGATCAGGCAGTTCGATCATCTCCACCAGCGCCTGGTCCGGAGAGGTGCCGGAAAAGAGCATGCCTGCCTCCTCCAGTTGGGCACGATAGGTGTTGTTGAACTCATAGCGGTGACGATGCCGCTCGGAAATGGCATGACAGCCATAAATCCGCGCCGCCAGGCTGCCCGGCTTCAGCACACACGGGTAGGCCCCCAGCCGCATGCTGCCACCCTTGTCCACCCCCTGATCCCGTTTTTGCAACTGATCGCCCGCCATCCATTCGGTCAACAAAGCCACCACCGGCGCGGTGGTATGGGGGTCAAATTCGGTGGAGTTGGCCGTGGGCAACTGCAGACGGTGCCGCGCAAACTCCACCACCGCCATCTGCATCCCCAGGCAGATGCCAAAAAAGGGAATCCGCTGCTCCCGCGCATAGCGAATGGCCGCCAGTTTGCCCAATGAACCACGCTCCCCGAACCCCCCCGGCACCAGAATGCCATCCACCCCCCCCAGCAGGGCGGCGGGATCTTCCCGGTCCAACTGCTCAGCATCCACCCAGCGCAGTGCCACCCGGGCGTTGTGGGCAATGCCACCATGGGCCAGGGCCTCGATCAACGACTTGTAGGCATCCTTCAGGTCCACATACTTGCCAACAATGCCGACGGTCACCCGATGCGCCGGATTGACCGTCTTTTCCAGCACCGCCTCCCAATCCTCCATCTGCGGTTCATCCGCCTGAAGGTTCAAGTGACTGAGCACCTTGCGCGCCAGCCCCTCCAGATAGAGCGCAAAAGGCACCTTGTAAATGGTATCCTGGTCCTGACAGTTGATGACCGATTCGGGGTCCACGTTGCAAAACAGGGCAATCTTTTTGCGCACGGTCACCGGCACCTCCCGGTCACTGCGCACAATCAAAATATCGGGTTGAATGCCGATGGCCAGCAACTCCTTGACCGAATGCTGGGTCGGTTTGGTCTTCAACTCCTCCGAGGTGGGAATGTAGGGCAGCAGGGTCAAATGCATGAACAAAGTGTTTTCCCGGCCCAGATCGTTGCGCAACTGGCGAATGGCCTCGAGAAACGGCAGGGATTCGATATCCCCCACCGTGCCACCCACCTCGACAATGGCAATCTGCACGTCGGATGCCACGCTGAGGATGGCCTCCTTGATGGCGTCGGTAATGTGGGGAATCACCTGCACCGTCGAGCCCAGATAGTCGCCACGCCGCTCCTTGCGGATGACCCGCTGGTAGATGCGCCCCGTGGTAAAATTGTTGTTCCGGCCCATGGGAATGTCCAGAAATCGTTCATAATGGCCCAGATCCAGGTCGGTTTCGGCTCCGTCATCCGTGACGAACACCTCCCCGTGCTGGAACGGGCTCATGGTGCCCGGGTCCACGTTGATGTAGGGGTCCAGCTTCTGGATGGTCACTTTCTTGCCCCGCGCCTGCAACAGGCAAGCCAAAGAGGCCGCCGCCAGACCCTTGCCCAGCGATGACACCACCCCACCCGTTACAAAGACAAATTTGGCCATGTCCCATCCCTATCGTATCACAAAAGCATCAAAAAAGGCTTTCATCACCGTTTCGTCCCTGCTCACCCCGAAAAACTCTGTCGGTATTGCGGGTCCAGGGGGGTCACCCCCCTGGCGGGTCCAGGGCAGCGCCCTGGGATTTTGCTGTGGCTTTTCAAAAAAGCCGAAGCGGTTTTTGCTTCGGCACCCTCAGCATGCGCCGCAGGCAAGCTGGCAGAATCCGATGATCGAGGCCAAAGAAAACAGCCTGGAGGGGGAGCATAACACAAAAGTGCCGGACAGGTAGATGGCGTCGTGGGGTTTGCCCTGTTAATTTCTTGCATGAGACGGCAAAATAGCGGACCATCCTCCGGGCAGGCCGTGCAGAAGGCACGGCCTGTCAACCCGTCCACCACCAGACAGACTGCGACACCACGGATTATCCATGACAACACCGCCCATCAAGATTGGCACGCGGGGCTCGGCCCTGGCCCTCTGGCAGGCCGAATGGGTGCGCGAGCGACTGCAGGCCCGCCACCCGGAACAGACCGTGGAGTTGGTCATCATCAAGACCCAGGGGGATAAAATCCTGGATGTCCCCCTGGCCAAGGTGGGAGGCAAGGGGCTGTTTGTCAAAGAGCTGGAGGAGGCCCTGTGGGCGGAGGAGATCGACCTGGCGGTCCACTCCATGAAGGACATGCCCGCCATCCTGCCGGACGGGCTGGTGCTGGCGGCCATCCTGGAGCGGGAAGATCCCCGCGATGTCCTGCTGGCCACCCGTTTTGCCGGGCTGGCCGACCTGCCACAGGGAGCGCTGGTGGGCTCCTCCTCCCTGCGCCGGCAAAGCCAACTGCTGCACATGCGCCCGGACCTGCAGATTTTTTCCCTGCGCGGCAACGTCAATACCCGCATCGGCAAGCTGGAGGCCGGTCAGTTTGACGCCATCCTGCTGGCCGCCGCCGGGGTCAAACGGCTGAACCTCACCCGGCACGTGGTGGAATATCTGGACCCGCTGCAGATGATCCCCGCCAACGGTCAGGGCGCCATCGGCATTGAAATCCGCCGACACGATACCCCCATGGCCGAACAACTCGCCCCGCTGAACCATCCGCCCACCTGGCAGTGCGTCAGCGCCGAACGGGCCCTGCTGGCCACCCTGGAGGGGGGCTGCCAGGTCCCCATCGCCGGTCATGCGCAACTGCAGGGCGACACCCTGCACCTGATCGGCCGGGTCTCCTCCCTGGATGGCACGGAGATGATCACCCGGCACATGCAAGGCAGCTCAGACGATCCGGCGGCGTTGGGCCAACGCCTGGCCCAGGCCCTGCTGGAACAGGGCGCCAGGCGAATCCTGCAGCAGATCGGCATATAACATTCTTTTCATATCCATCCTGTACTCATGATCCACGGATGGGTCGTGATGGGCTGTTTGCGCCCACGCCATATACTTTACATCTGTTGTTTGCGTGTTTATTCTACACAAGTCGTCAACGGTCTTGATCATCGTTTTGTCCAACAGGGTATCAAAACCCGCCAGCCAGCCTGCGGCGCATGCTGAAAACGCCGCAGCA
>JAMOAX010000004.1:0-52277 GCA_039908555.1 Magnetococcus sp. DMHC-8 | reverse complement strand
GGCCAGTCCGGTCAGTTGGGTTGAGGTCAGCCCGTCCAGTTGGGTGTGGGCCAGATTTTTCAGGTGCGCCAGGCCCAGTCCATCCAACTGGGTGTTCGCCCAGGCCGTCAGTGATGCGGCGTCCACGCCGTCCAGTTGGGTGTGGGCCAGAGCAGCGAGTTGTCTGGATGTCAGTCCGTCCAGCTGGGTATCGGCCAGGGCGGCCAGCAGCCCCGACCGCAGGCCATCCAACTGGGTGTTGGCCAGGGCTGTCCATTGTGCGGCCAGCAGTCCGTCCAGTTGGGTGTTGGCCAGGGCCGCCAGTTGGGCCGACCGCAGTCCATCCAGTTGGGTATTGGCCAGCGCCAGCCATTGGGTCGAGGTCAGGCCATCCAGTTGGGTGTTGGCCAGGGCCGCCAGTTGGGCGGCGCGCAGGCCGTCCCACTGGGTATCTCCCAGCCCGGTCAGTTGGTCGGCGCGCAATCCGTCCAGTTGGGTGTGGGCCAGGGCGGCCAGTTGGGTCGAGGTCAGTCCGTCCAGTTGGGTATGGGCCAGTCCGGCCAGTTGGGTCGAGGTCAGTCCGTCCAGTTGGGTATGGGCCAGTCCGGTCAGTTGGGTGGCGGTCAGTCCGTCCAGTTGGGTGTGGGCCAGATTTTTCAGGTGTGCCAAGCCCAGTCCGTCCAACTGGGTGTCCGTCCAGGCCGTCAGTGATGCGGCGTTCACGCCGTCCAGTTGGGTGTGGGCCAGAGCGGCGAGTTGTCTGGATGTCAGTCCGTCCAACTGGGTATCGGCCATGGCAGCCAGTAGCCCCGACCGCAGGCCATCCAACTGGGTGTTGGCCAGCGCGGTCCATTGTGCGGCCAGCAGTCCGTCCAGTTGGGTGTGGGCCAGGGCCGCCAGTTGGGCGGACCGCAGCCCATCCAGTTGGGTATTGGCCAATCCCGCCAATTGGGTCGATATCAGTCCATCCAGTTGGGTGTGGGCCAGGGCCGCCAGTTGGGCGGACCGCAGTCCATCCAACTGGGTGTGAGCCAGTCCCATCAAGTGTGTCAAGGTCAACCCATCCAATTGGGTGTTGGCCAGGGCAGGCCATTGGGTTGATGTCAGCCCATCCAACTGGGTATTGGCCAAACCGGTCAACTGTGTCGATTTCAGGCCATTCAACTGGAGATCGGACAGGACGGCCAGTTGCCCGGCGGTCACGGCATCCAACTGGGTGCTGGTGTAGGCCGCCAGTTGCGTCGAGGTCAAATTGTTCAGGGCCGTGACGGTGGCAGTGACAGTGCTGGTGATGGTGGTCGTGCTGACCGCCGTGGCCACCTGCAGGGTGGCCTGTCCCAGCGTAAAAATGTGATAGCCACCGCTGCTCCCCCCATCCGTCCAGGTGTCGACCATGTTGACCACATCGCCGGCGTTGCCATCCACCCGCAGGATGTTGCTGGCTTCGGACAGATCCAGCAGGTCCGAGGCCGTCAGGGTCAGGGTGTTGTTTCCGGAACCGGTCAGATTGATGCTTTCGATGGAGACAATTTTGCCATGGAGCGCGGTCAGGTTGAGATCCAGCCCCGATCCTGACAGGGCGAGGGCATCCGTGTCGGTGCCCCCGTCGACCAGCCAGAATCCCGTGCTGTTCACGGTCAGGTTGTCGTTGCCCGTCCCGCCATACAACTGGTCCCAGCGACCACCGGTCAGGTTGTCGTTGCCCCCATTGCCCTGCAGCGTGTTGGCGGTCTGGTTGCCGATCATGGTGTCATTGCCGCTGCCACCGTCCGCGTTTTCGATGACCGCTCCATAGGCAATGGCAATGTTGTGGGTGCCATAGGATGGCAGGGTGCTCTCGTACCAGGTGGGTATCTGTTCGGTCCACACCCCGTTGTTCATGAAACCGAACTGACCGATGGAGGAGTAATGGCCGGGATTCAGGTCGATGGTGCAACCGCTGGAGAACAGGTGAGCATCCAGGGTATCCGCTCCTCCGGCATCCCAGATCGTCTCGCAGATCGGGCGACCGGTCGGAATGGTCCACAGGGTATCGCCGGCGGTGGCGGTCGGGTTGCTGCCGTAGATGGACTGCAGCGTCCCGATGTCGTACGGCATCGGGGTTTCCGGAGAGAGGGAATAGGAGGTATAACTGTACGAGGAGGCATTGCCGGTCAACTTGATCACGGTGGCGGTGGGGCTTGCGGTGTAGGACATGATGGTATACTGGTCCGTATCCTCCGCAGCGTGACCCAGGGTCGTCAGGCTGGGCGCTTCGAACGGGTGCCTGAGCCCGAGGGCATGCCCCACTTCGTGGATGATCGTCTCCAGCATTTTGCCGCCGGAGGAGAGGTCGCTGTTCAGGTCGTTGGCATCCTTGTCGAGCCATACATCACCCGCTGCCTGATTGTTGCCCGGTGCGGCATTCCATCCTGTTCCGCCCGGATAGTAGGCCCAGCCGTTGACGCCCCCCAGACTGGACCGGCCAAAGCGCAGATCGCTGGTACTGCTGTCGGTCACCTCCTGGAAATGGATGTTCAGGAGAGTTTCATACAAACCCAGGACCGAGCGCACCGTACTCTGTTGTGCCGTGGTCAGCGGGGCGAAGGTGGGGCCTTCCGTGGTCGCATAGGCGGGCGCTGCCATCATGAAACTGAAGTGCAGCGTCAGGGTTGTGCCGGGCACATGCTGCCATTCCGCTGCGCCGGCACCTTCGGCATCCAGTGCCGTGGCGGCATAAGTCGGCATGGCCAATCCGGCGACCAGTGCATTGCCCAGCCCGGTTACCTGGGAGACCGACAGGGCGGCGAGTTGGACGGAGGTCAGCCCGTTCAGTTGCGTGGTCGTCAGGAGGGCCCAGCGGGCGCTGTGCAGACCGGCCAGTTGGGTGTTGGCCAATCCGGTCAATTGTGTCGATGTCAACCCGTCCAACTGGGTATCGGCCAGACCGGTCAGTTGCGCCGAGGTCAGTCCATCCAGTTGGGCGTTGGCCAGAGATCGCAGTTGTGTCGAGGTCAGTCCGTCCCACTGCGTTGCCAGCAGCGCGGTGATTTCCGCAGCAGTCAGGGTACTGAACACGGGTTGGCTCATGGGTCCCTCTGTCGGTGGCACTGGCTTCACACCGGTAGTGCCGGTGTCTCGGTAGCGTGCACACAACCTGGAGGTTAGCACATGTTGGCCCAAAAATCCATTCAATTGCATGCAATCGCCCCATGTTGCGGCCTGAATCAACCGGCATGGCCGGTTTCCCGGGCGGTGACGGGGAGCAATGAGTGCAAAACTGGTCATTCCTATTTGGTTGGCCTATACTGAACCGTCGCCTGTTTCCGGCAGCGGTGGTTGCAGGAAATCCATTTCCCTGTTTGAGATGACGTGAGAGAAGACCATGACCAATGCCTTGTTCAGCCGTTGGCGGGGGGCCCGTCGCCCCTTTCTGTCGGGCCTGCTGCTCCTGCTCCTCGTGTGGCTTACGCTGCCCACCGCCCAGGCCGCCCACGGCATCAGCCTGGACGGACAACTGAAATACCCGGCCGATTTTACCCGGTTTGCCTACACCTCTCCCGATGCCAGATCCGGTGGCACTTTGACCTTGCACGCCCTCGGCGGGTTTGACAAAATGAACCCCTACACCCTGAAAGGGACCGCC
This sequence comes from Magnetococcus sp. DMHC-8, assembly GCA_039908555.1. Classification (GTDB taxonomy): domain Bacteria; phylum Pseudomonadota; class Magnetococcia; order Magnetococcales; family Magnetaquicoccaceae; genus Magnetaquicoccus. The sequence continues at coordinate 48,673 of JAMOAX010000004.1, read as the reverse complement.
CCCGATCTGCTGGGCAGTCTGGCGTTCGAGACCATCACCGTGCAATCCATGGATGAACCGTTTGCCCAGTACGGCCTGCTGGCCAAGGATATCCAGGTGGCCGACGACGGGCTCTCCGTGACCTACCGGCTGCATTCCCATGCCCGGTTTGCCGATGGCACACCGGTCACCGCCGACGACATCGCCTTTTCTTTCCAGGTTCTGAAATCCGACAAGGCCCATCCCCTGTACCAGAGCTACTGGCAGGACATTCGCTCTGCCACCGTATTGGACCCGCAGTCCATCCGCTTTGACTTTGTCCAGAAAAACCGGGAATTGCCGCTCATCACTGGTGAGATGCCTGTTTTGAATCGAAAGTTTTATGAAAAACACCCGTTTGACAAGGGGGACTTGACCATTCCCGTCGGTTCCGGTCCCTACGTGGTGGAATCCTTCGATCCTGGCAAGACCATCACTTACCGGCGCAACCCGGACTACTGGGGCCGGGATCTGCCGGTCCGGCGCGGCATGCACAACTTTGACCGCATTGTCATCAAATATTTCAGGGACCCGGTGGTCGCCCTGGAGGGATTCAAGGCGGGCGAGTTTGATTTCATATTTGAAAACAATTCCAAACAGTGGGCCAGGGACTATGTGGGCGACAAGTTTGACCAGGGGCGCATCATCAAGGAGTCCCTGCCGCACCGGCAGGGAGCGGGCATGCAGGGCTGGGTTTTCAACCTGCGCCGTCCCCTCTTCCAGGACCAGCGGGTGCGTCGGGCTTTGACCCTGGCCCTCGATTTTGAGTGGAGCAATGAAAACCTGTTTCACAAACAGTATCGCCGTTCCGACAGCTTTTTTTCCAACTCCGAACTGGCGGCCCGGGGCAAGCCGTCGGCCGCCGAACTGGCGCTGCTGGAGCCGTTTCGCGCCCGGTTGGACCCGGCGGTCTTTCAGGCGGTGGAACCACCCCCTTCCACGACCCCTCCGGGTTCCTTGCGCAGCAACCTGCGCCAGGCGGCGGATTTGCTGAAGGAGGCCGGTTGGCAGGTGGGGCCCGATGGCCTGCTGGTCAAGGCCGGGCAACCCCTCAGGATGGAGATGCTGCTGTCCTCACCTGCCTTTGAGCGGGTGATGGCTCCCTATGCGGCCAATCTGAAAAAACTGGGGGTGGAGCTCAACTATCGCACGGTGGATCTCTCCCTTTATCAGCGGCGTCTGGACAGTTTTGACTACGACATGATCGTGCACACCTTTGCCCAATCCCAATCCCCCGGCAATGAACAGCGGGACATGTGGCACTCTGCCAGTGCCGGTATCAACGGCAGTCGTAACATGATCGGCCTGAAGGACCCGGTGGTCGATGCCCTGGTGGAAAAGGTGATCTATGCCGACCATCGGGAGGCTTTGTTGACTGCCTGTCATGCCCTGGATCGGGTGTTGCTGGCGGGTCACTACCTGGTGCCCAACTGGTATCTGGATTATCACCGGGTCGCCTACTGGAGCCATCTGCAGCACCCCGAACAGCGACCTCTCTACTATTCCGCCGAGGGCTGGTTGAGCGCCTGGTGGATGCGTGATCCGGCGGCCGTCCAGCCATCTGCCAATGGCAAAGCCCAGCCATGAGTGCCTACATCGTGCGCCGCCTGTTGCTCATGATTCCCACCCTGCTGGGCATCCTGGGGGTGACTTTTCTCGTCATTCAGTTTGTGCCAGGCGGACCGGTGGAACGGATGATCGCCCTGCTGGAGCACCGTTCGGAATCCGGGGTGGGGGGGGGAGGCATGGAAATTTCCGCCGGGGGCAGCAGTGGCGGGCTCTATCGGGGCAACCGGGGGGTGGCGACCGAACAGGTGGAGGCCCTGCGCCAGTTGTACGGTTTTGACAAGCCGGCCTGGGAACGGTTTGTCCTCATGGTCTGGAACTATCTGCGCTTCGATTTTGGTGAATCCTACTACCATCACAAGCGGGTGGTGGACCTGGTGATCGAAAAGCTGCCCGTTTCCATTTCCCTGGGGCTCTGGACCTTCCTGTTGACCTATCTGGTCAGCATTCCCCTGGGCATTCGCAAGGCGGTACGGCATGGCAGCCGTTTTGACGCCATCACCTCCACGCTGATCCTGGTGGGGTATTCCATTCCCGGCTTTGTCCTGGGGGTGTTGCTGATCGTCCTGTTTGGCGGGGGCAGTTTCTGGGATCTGTTTCCCCTGCGAGGGTTGGTCTCCGACCACTGGGCCTCCCTGTCGTGGCCCATGCGGGTGGTCGATTATCTTTGGCACATCACTCTGCCGATCATCGCCTCGGTGGTCGGTTCGTTCGCGGTGATGACCATGCTGACCAAGAACAGTTTTCTGGAGGAGATTGCCAAGCAGTATGTCCTGACCGCCCGTGCCAAGGGATTGTCCGAGCAGGCCGTTCTCTACCGTCATGTCTTTCGCAACGCCATGATTCCCCTGGTCACCGGATTTCCCGGCTCGTTCGTGGCGGCCTTTTTCAGCGGTTCGCTGCTGCTGGAGACCATTTTCAGCCTCGACGGTCTGGGTTTGCTGGGCTACGAATCGGTCATCAACCGGGACTATCCGGTGGTGATGGCCACCCTCTATTTTTTCACCCTGCTGGGCCTGCTGACCAAACTGCTCACCGACTTGACCTATGTGCTGATCGACCCGCGCATCACCTTTGATCGGGCGGCGTGACAGGATGGATTACCATTGCGTACAGATCCACACCGGCATTTCCGGATCGCCGGCCTCTGCGCCAGAGCCGGTGAGGGGTGGTGCGCTGCGGCGAATCCGGCCGGTGTTCCAGCTCCCATCATCAAACTGACGATCATATCCTGCCGCCAGTTGCGTGGGGATCTCTTCCAGACAGATGGCCGGACCGGGCAGACCCAATGGCCGCTGGCCCACGCCGATGCGTCCGCCCAGGGGATGACGGGGCGGGGTGGTGTCGCTGCCCTCGCCGGCGATCAGCCGGGCATGCCGCAGGTGTGACCAGACCAGACTGCTCTCCTCGTTCGCACGCTCCGGCCACCAGTGACCGTCGATCATCCCGTTGCCATTGCCGGCGACGGCCCCCGGCCAACGCTCTCCTGCCCGGGGATCATCTCCCGGCCACGCCGCGTACAGAGAGCGATAGGTGCGGAGGGCATCACCCACGATGGCCGTTTCCAGGGCCAGGCGTTTGCTCCGGGCTGCCTCCACCACCTGCCGGCCCTGCAGGACACCCCCCAGCAACAGACCGATCACCAGCAGGACGATGGCGAGCTCCAGCAGGGTGAACCCTGCCTGCCGATCTGTTCGCCCGGCGGGACTATCGGTGCGCATCATGGTCATTCCCGGTGACTCCCGCCAGTTCGGCAACCGTAATGGGCAATGCGTCGGCCCCCTGCAGCATGGTCGGCCATACCGGGGGCGGGTCGGGTTGCGGCCCTTGCCCGGGGATGAACAGCACCGCTGCCCAGTGGGTTTGCTGGTCTTCAACCCCGACCTCGACCCCGACCCCGGCTGCGGCCGGGCGTGGCCCGGTCGTCGAACTGGCCAGCGAATGGGTGGCGACCGCATACCCGATGGTCTGTCCTGCCTCCGTCCGGAGCGGCATCAAGCCCAGTGTATGCCAGGGCAGCCACCCCACGACCCACTCTGCCTCGGACGGGCAGGCGAGGCTGGCCTGCCCATGGCCGGTCTGCGCCTGGTCGGGGCAGGGAAACCGTCCCGGGTGGTCCTGCCGGATGGCTCCGAAAGCCAGCAGGGCCTCCCGTGCCACTCCCAGCACCTTGGCATGTTCCTGCCAGACGGGTGCGGGGCTGCGGCCGGCCCGCCAGCCATCCAGCAGGAGGGCGGAGGCCACCATCACCAGCAGGGTCATCATCAGGAACAGGGCAGACCCCGCCTGCGATCGGGTCCGGAGCGACGGGGTGGCGGCGGCTGCACCGTCCCGGGGGGAGGGCCGGGCGTCAGAACTGGACATGGGTGATGACATCATAGACCGGTCCCAGCACGGAGAGGATGACCCAGGCCAGCAGGGAGCCGACCAGCAGGGTCAGCACGGGTTCCAGCAGGGACTGGATCTGGCCGATGCTGTCCTGGATCTCCTGGTTGAGAAAATAGCTGACGTTGAGCAGGGCCACATCCAGTTGACCGGCCTCTTCGCCCACCTGCAACAGGCGGGGCAGGGGCGTGGGGAACAGCCCTGTGCGCTCGACGGCAGCGCTCACCGCCTGTCCTTCGGAGACCAGTTGCCGGGTCTGCTCGATGGCGTGTTGCAAGGCCTTGTTGCCACTCAGACCGGCGGTATCCGCCAGGGCATCCAGGATGGCGATCCCGGAGCGATACATCAGGGCCAGGGTATTGGCCAGGCGCACCAGATGCACCTTGCGCAGCAGTGGTCCGAAAAACCAGAGGCGCAGTTGCCATCGGTCCTGCTGCAGGTGAAAACGGGGGGACAGATGGCAGGCCAGCCGGGACCCCCCGTAGGCCGCCACGGGCAGCAGCAGAAGCAGTGGCCACCAGCGGGTGACCCACTGGGAGAGGCCGATCAACAGTTGGGTGTGCAGGGGCATAACGGCGCCCATTTGCGGGAGAAAACCCAGGAGGCGCGGTGCCAGATAGATCATCAGGAAGAAGAACAGCGCCAGGACCACCACCCCCACGAACAGGGGGTAGCGCAGGGCCTTGCGCGTCTGGGCGAGCAGTGATTCTTCCCACTTGAGCATATCGGCCAGGTTGGCAAACACCTCTTCCAGTCGGCCGGTCCGTTCTCCCACCTGGATCAGGCTGACAAACAGCGGCGGAAAAAAACGGGGATGGAGTTGGATGGCGGCGGAAAAACGCTTGCCAGCCTGAATGTCCTCGCTCAGAGCGGCCAGCACCGTTCCCATCTGCGGGTGGGGAATGCCCAGTCGCGCCTCTTCCAGTGCCACCGGAATGGACACCCCGGCATGAATCAGTTGTTGCATGTGGATGCAAAAGAGGATCAAGGTCTTGCGGGAGGCGATGTCGCGCTGGAACAGGGTACGCCACAGCGCGCTCATCCGGTTGTCGGTATCGCAGACCTGCACCAGAAGGAGATTGAGACGGGCCAGGCGCAGTTCCAGGTCGTCGGCATTGCGGGCCTCCAGCCAGCCCCGGTGGAGGGTGCCTTTGGAGTCGACGGCCTTGTATTTCAGGAGGGGCATGGCAACTCTCCGTCGGGTCCATGGGCTGGCAGCAGGTCCAGTACCCGGCTCACCTCTTCCAGGGATGTCTCTCCCGCCAGGATGCGCTGGCGTGCATCCGCCACCATGCTGCGAAAGCCGCGTGCAGTCACCAGGGTGCGCAACTGTTCCTGCGATGCGCCATGGTGGACCAGTTCGTCAAAGCCCTCTTCCACGAGCAACACCTCCATGACCGGGAAGCGGCCCCGATAGCCGGATTGATGGCATTCGTTGCAGCCCGACGGGTGGTGGAGCAGGGGAGGTTGGGTGTCTTGTGCCATGCCCAGCAGGCGCTGTTCGTCGGTACTGGCTGGCCGGGTCTGTCGACAGTGGGGACAGAGACGGCGCACCAGGCGTTGTGCGATGATGCCGCCGATATTGCCGGCGATAAAATCCCGGGTCACGCCCAGGTTGAGCAGACGGGGAATGGCGCCGATGGCCGTATTGGCATGCAGGGTGGTAAAGACCAGATGGCCGGTCATGGCGGCCTGCAGAGCCATGACGCCGGTTTCCCGGTCATGCACCTCGCCCACCAGGATGATGTCGGGGTCCTGCCAGAGCATGGAGCGGATGCCTGCCGCATAATCCAGTCCCACCGAGCGGTTGACATGGGTTTGGGAAATGGTTGGCAGGGGATATTCGACGGGGTCTTCCAGGGTCATGATGTTGACCCCCTCGCGGTTGAGATGGTTCAACATGGAGTAAAGGGTGGTGGTCTTGCCGCTGCCGGTGGGGCCGGTCACCAGGATCAACCCCATGGGTCGTCGCAACAGGCACAGGATGCGCTGCAGATTTTCTCCGGAGAGGCTCAGGTGGTGCGGTCCCTTGATCTCCTCCCGCAGATCGAGGACCCGCAGCACCAGGTTTTCTCCGTGGATGGTGGGATGGGCTGACACCCGGAAATGGACGATGCGACCGGAATAAAGGAAAGAGATGCGTCCCTCCTGGGGAATGCGGGACTCGGCAATATTCATGCCGGCCATCACCTTGATCCGTACCAGCAGGCTGGGCAGCAGTTGGCGATGCAGGCTGTGGATCAACCGCAACACCCCATCGATCCGATAGCGAATCCGGATGGAACCGCTGGTGGGGCCGATGTGAATGTCCGAGGCATAGCGTCGTACGGCGTCGGTCAGCAGGGCGTTGACCAGGCGCACCATGGGATGACTGAGGGAGTGGCTGGCATCGGTGGATTCCCGCATCAGGCTGTCCAGGTCCACCTCGCCGGTTTCCATTTCTCGCAGGATGCCTTGTACCGACAGCTCAAAGCCGTAAAAACGGTCGATGGCTGCGCTGATCTCTCCCTCGCCGGCCAGCATGGGCTTGATGGTGACCCCCGGCAGGCGGGCGGCTGCCAACAGGGCCTGCAGTTTGTCCAGTACGGCCACGTTCAGCGGATTGAACATGGCCACCACCAGGACCTGTCCATCCGGTGGCCCGGTCGGGGCCGGATCGGTCTCGGCAGGTCTGTCGAGAGAGACCGGCAAGACCCCATGCCGCTGGGCAAAGGATTTGGGGATCAACCGCAGCACATCTGCCTGGGGCAACACTTCCCGCAGGTCGATGCTCTCCTGGGAAAGGCTTTCCGCCAGCAGGTCGCGCATGGCGGATTCTGTGATAAATCCTAGATATATTAATAATTTACCAAGAGATTCCCCGTTGCGTTTCTGTTCGGTCAAGGCGGTTTGCAACTGATCGGGCGTGATGATGGCTTTTTCCAGCAGCAGGTCGCCCAGTCGACGCACGGGGCGATCAATGACTGCCGAGAGTTGGGGTTTGCTTGGTTGTCCGTCTGTGCCGGGCGGACTGGACGGGGTGGTGTGGGTTGGTGCGGTTGCGGGGTGTCCCCTGGTGTGGCAGCAGAGATCCGCCGGCGGGGCATAGTGGTTGGGCTCGGGATTTTGCAACAGCAGGTGGCCATGCAGGCGCTCCAGTGCGCCGTCGGGCAATCCCTCCTGCAGGCCGATCTGCTGGCCCAGTCGGGTCGCGTCGTGCAGGTGCACCCGATAGTCCCGGGTGGTGGCAGGCCAATCGGCCAGATCGGCGAGCAGGGCATCCTGGGCCAGGACGAATACGTCCAGCATGGCGGGGGCGGTGGTGTTGCTCCAGGCAGGCAGCAGGCGCAAATGGTTGAGGTATCCCCGGCTTTTTTCCACCTCCTGGCGCAACAGGCCGGCCAGTTCGCCGGGGGGGCGGTCGGCCACGGGGGTCAGGCGGCTGATCAGGGTGCGGCCCTGATGGAAAAAGGTTTGCCGCAGGCCACCGGAATGGAGTCCCACCAGCAGGGCGTGTTCGGACCGGGTGGTCAGGCGGCGCAGCAGGGCCCGACTCAGCAGTTGCAGGGACCAGACCCCGGCCAGGGGTTGTCCGGCCTGCTGCAGGAGCGTCAGCCAGGGGGTGACCAGATCGGGTCGGGTCAGACCGGAGAAGAGAATCCATTCGCCCCCCTCCCGGTCGCGGCCCTGGGAGACGGCCCGTCGCAGGGGGGTGCCCGGGAAGAGGCGTTCCAGCCGTCGTTCCAGCACGGCCCGCCGGTTTGCACCCCACAGGGGAGGAATTTTTTCCCGGCGCAGTTCCTCTTCGGTGGCATCCACGAGCAGATAGACCGGTATTTTGCCATCGTTTGGCGGTGGCGACCGGAAGCAGGCGGCAAAGTCGGCCTGTTCTGTCGTCTGGCCCTGTTGAAATCGTCCCCTTTCCGTCAACAAGCCGCTGTGCCAGTCGCAGATGGTGAGCCACTGGTCCGACAGCAACAGCAGACGTTTGACCGGTGTCCGCCGCTGGGTTGCCAGAAACCATTTTTCCTGAAGAAAGCGCAGGACGGACATGCCGATGAAACTCCAAAAAAGTGACCATCACGGGGCCAAGATACTCGAAAATTCCTGGAAACCAAAGTCACAATCATTCAGAATTCCGGTCTGTGGGTGGTCATGGCGGTTTGGGCGTGACAAGGGATGCAAAACGGATTACGCTGTGCCCGCTGCCCCTGTCGGGGAACGGGGCGCATCCTGGCCTCGATGGTCATTGTGGGTGGTTGGTGAGGAGGGTCGGAATGCTGAGAGCAGACAAAGAGCAGATCGCCGTTGGCAGCGATTTGCAAAACTATCGGATTGAGGGGGTGCTGGGTCAGGGCGGGTTTGGCGTGACCTACCGTGCGGTGGATACCGCCGAGGACAACAGGGCGGTGGCCATCAAGGAATATTTTCCCCGTTCCATGGCCGTGCGCAATCCGGATGGCTCTGTGTGTCCGAAGAGCGACTCGGAAGAGGACAAGCGCATGTTTGCCTGGGGGCTGGAACGGTTTCGCAAGGAGATCCTGACCCTCGCCAAATTTACCCACGACAACATTGTGCCCATCCTCTATTTTTTTGAGACTTTGGGAACGGTGTACATGGTGATGCCCTTTGTCGAAGGGGACAGCCTCAAGGCGCACGTCAAAAAACAGCGCGGCATGACGGAAGAACGGTTGCTGAACATTGTCGTGCCATTGCTGGGTGGGCTGGAGGTGATGCACAAGGTGGGCTTTCTGCACCGTGATATCAAGCCGGACAATATTTTTATCCAGCACCATAACGGGCAACCCCTGCTGTTGGATTTTGGGGCGACCCGGCAGGCCATGGGGGCCGGCAGTGCCAACATGACCGTGGTGATGACGCCCGAGTATGCACCCATGGAACAGGGGCACGCGGATGGCAGCAAGCAGGGGCCGTGGACGGATATTTTTTCCATGGGCGCGGTCATGTATTGGGCGGTGACGGATATCAAGCCCTTGTCGGCCACCACGCGCGCCACCGCCATTCTGAGTCAGGACCCCGACCCCATGCCGCCCGTGGCACAGGTTGCCAAGGGACAGTATTCGGAGCGGGTATTGCGGGCCATCGATCATGCCATCAAAATTTCCGCCGGGGACCGACCCCAGAGCATTGCGGAGTGGCGGGAGGAGATGCTGGGGGTTTCCCAGACTGTTTCGCCATCCATGCGCAATTTGAGCGGTCGGGTGGCGCAGATGGCCGGTCGGCGTGTCGTCACGTCCATCGACCGCACCGCGCTGCGCACCGGCGCTGCTCCCGTACCGTCCCGCCCGGGCGGTGCCGTGGCGGCGAGGGAGACCCCTGGCGCTCCGGTCGCCGCCGGGTCGGCTCAGGAGTCGGGAGCTCCGGATGCGCCGGTGCCGGTTGCGGCGATCGACAGCGGGTCGGTCAGCGACAGCCAGGCCACCCCGTCCATGTCGCCGCCGTCCCAGGCCGCCCTTTCTGTGCGCGGTCTGCCGCTGCCCAGGCCGAATTTTGCGACCCGCCCGACGGGCAACACGGCGGTTGCCGGTGGCAATACCCCGTCACCCCGTCCATCCAGCCTCTCTGCCCGGGTGGCGAACATGCGTGCCAACGCCGCCCCGGGGCCTGCCGGCGGCGAGGCGGCTGAACCGCAGGGGCTCTCCCAAAACGACCGGTTTGAGGACAACAACGACGGGACGGTCATCGACTACAAACACAAGCTGATCGCCCTGAAGAATGTCAAGTGTTTCGGCAGGAAGTCCTGGTCCGAGGCCCTGGCCGCCGCGCGGGAGTTGGCCTCCGGGGCCTGCAATCTGGCGGACGGATCCCGCAGTGGTGACTGGCGGTTGCCGACCAAGGACGAACTGCCCATCCTGACGGAATGGAAGGAGAGCGGCATGTTTCCCGGGGTGCCACCCTTTGATGATTACTGGTCGAGAGATGTCAACCCCGAAAATACGGCCCAGGCCTGGTTTGTCGGTATTGATTCCGGTCTGGTGGGACAGGCTGCCAAGGGGACCGAAAATCGTTTCTGGCCGGTCAGAACGGCCCGGCGGTAGGACCGGATTGACGGGCAGGGGGAGGATTACCATGCACACCACACACAGCACTCTTATCCGCCTGATGGCGGGCCTGGTCTGTCTGATGGTTTCGGTCGGCGTTCAGGCGGCCGAGCGGTTCGTGAACAACGGCAACGGCACGATTACCGACCACAAGTCCAAGCTGATCGGTCTGGCGGACGGCCACTGCCTGCAGCAAAAAACCTGGGACGAGGCCGTGGCGGAAGCGGCCCGTCTTGCCAGTGGCATGTGTGGTCTGTCTGACGGGTCATCGCCAGGCAGTTGGCGTCTGCCCAGCAAAAGAGAGCTGCCGATCCTGCTCGAATGGAAAAAGAGTGGCGCCTTCTCTTCCATGCACAACGATTTTTACTGGTCCGGCACGGTCAATGAGGAGCACAACTCGCTGGCGTGGTTGTTGTTTTTGACCACCGGTTATGTCGGCAACGATGTCAAGACAGACAAGAACGCCATGTGGCCGGTGCGGGAGGCGCCGTGAGCAACGAGTGGGTTGGAGGAGGGAGACGGATGATGAAAAAAACAGGGATGGTTGGCCTCCTGATGGGAGGGTTGTTTGGTCTGATGGCGTGGGCGTGGGCCGGTACGGTGGCGGATGCCACCCGGGCCAGCCTGATGGAGGCCCGTGAGGGTTTGGTGGCGTTGCTGGCAGCCGCCACGCCGGAGAGCCAAAACAAGCGGTTGGGCACCATCAGGCTGGCAACGGCCAAGGTGGATGTCCTGATCGACAAAAACGGGGAGGCCCTCAGGGAGTTCAGCGAAGTCTGGCGGGCCTTCAAGGCCACCCGTGACGGGGAGTTGATCCCCGGCCTGCTGGCTGGCAAACAGGATGAAGCCAAGGCGCTGGCAACCGGCATTCAGGCCGAGCGATTCAAGAAAATGCTGGACATCCTGGGTAAATTGGACCGGTAGGCTCGCCTGGGGAGAGGAACTGCCCTGGACTCCGTGCGGCTTGACCCTTCCAGTCGGCTCTGTCGTGCCACTACCCCAGAAAGCGGCGGACCCGGGGCAGAAAATCGGCGTTGTCGAACGGCTTGGTAATAAAGTCGTTGGCGCCCATCTGGAAGGCCTTTTCCCGGGTAGCGATGGTCTCGTCTCCGGTCACCAGGATGGTGGGAATGTCCCGTGTCTCCGGCCTGTTGCGCAACTCCTTCAAAAACTCAAAACCGTTCATGCCCGGCATCTGGACATCGGCGATGATCAGATGGAATGGGTGCGTTGCCGTCATGTGCAGGGCCGTCAGGCCGCTGTCCGCTTCGGTGATGAGGGTGTGTTCCGGCTGGAGACGAATCTGCAGCAACTGACGGAACTCGGCATCATCATCGACGAGCAGAATGTGCGGGGTCACCTCCGGCAGCCAGACAAAAAAGGTGCTGCCCTCCTCTTCCCGGGATTCCACGGTCAGGGTGCCGCCGTGGGCCTTCATCAGATCCAGGCTGAAGGGCAACCCCAGGCCGGTGCCGTGTTCACCCGCCGTGCCGACGGTTGAACTCTTCTCTTCCAGACAGAATATTTTGGTTTGGCGTTTTTTGGAGATGCCGACCCCGTTGTCACTGACCGCCAGGGTGGTGGCGGCGCTGTCCGGGCAAAACAGCCGGATGTATCCACCCTGCCGACAAAATTTGACGGCATTGGCGAGCAGGTTGCGTATCACCTCGCCGAACAGATCCGGATCGGCATACAGACGGCAGCGGGGATCGATGGCATTTTCCATGCGGATGCCCTTCTGGGCTGCCGTGGGCGCCAACTGGCCGAGCAGGGTTTCGCCCAGAAAATGGGCGTTGAGGAAGCGCGCCTTCACGGTAATCTTGCCGGTTTTGAGCCGGCTGATGTTCAACAGTTCGTCGATCAACTGCACCATTTTCTGGCTGCTGTCCAGCATCCAGCGTACGAATCCTTTTTGTTTTTTGCTGAGTGGATCTTTTTTGTCGTTGTCCAGCAGTTCCAGGAAACCGAGAATGGTGGTGAACGGGCCACGCAAATCATGGGCCACCAGGGAGACAAACTGGTCCTTGAGGCGGGTGGCCTGTTCCGCCTCTTCCTTGGCGCGGCGCAGGGCCGTTTCCACCTCGTGGCGTTTGGTGATATCCCGGGGGATCACAACGGTATGCCAGCCTTCCGGTCGCCGGATGGGGGAGATGGAGGCGGCCACCGGAAAGGTTTCGCCATTCTTGCGGCGCACCGTGAATTCACTGATATGGCCGATCATTGTGCCCTGGCCGGACTGGCGGAAAGTCTGGAAGGAGGCGATCAGTCTTTTCTTGAAATCGGAGGGAGGCAACAGCAGATAAATTTCCCGCCCCAGTATCTCCTCCGCCGCATAGCCGAAGGTGTTGGCGGCGGCCGGGTTCCAGAAGATGACCCGGGCATCCTGATCCAGCAGGATGATGGGATCGTGGGCGGCCGAGGTGATGATGTCCAGTTTTTCCTGGGTTTCCTGCAACTGGCCCGTCCGGGAGGCCACCCGGTCTTCCAGTTCATCCCGGGCCGCACGCAGGGCCTCCATGGTTTCGGTGAGAGCCAGGGCATTCTGGCGTTTGTCCAGGGAGTGACGAACAGCCCGGCTGAGGGTGTCCAGATTGATGTCCAGCTTGTGCAGATAGTCGTCCGCCCCGGCGCGCAGGGCCTCCAGGAGGGCCTCTTCGCCGCTGGTGCCGGTGAACAGGACGAAACCGGCCTGGCAGCCGGCGGCCCGCAGGCGGTGGATGACGCTCGTGCCCGTTTCTCCCTCCAGGCGATAATCGACAAACACCACCTGCGGCATGGTGGCACAGATGGCTTCCAGGGCATCGTTGCCGGAGGCGCACTGGACGCAGGTGACCTGCCAGGGGCGCATCTTCTTGAGCAGGCCAGACAGCAGGGTCCGTTCCACAGGGTTGTCGTCAATGATCACTATGCACAGGGTTTGATCCGTTGTCATGCCGGCCTGCTGTTCGGGTTGTGCAGTCAATGGTTGGCAAAAACCCGGGTAACGCCACCCTGGTCAAAGGTGAGCACCTCATAACGTTCCGGTTTTTCTCCCGGTATTTCCATGCCCGGGGAACCGATGGGCATGCCGGGCAGAGCGATGCCCCGGACGGCGGGCCGTTCCCGCAGCAGGCGGTGTACATCCTCGGCGGGTACATGGCCTTCCACCACATAATCGCCCGTGGTGCCCGTATGACAGGAGGCCAAGCCATCCGGGATGCCGAAGGTCTTTTTGACCGTGTTCATGTCATTCCTGGTTTCCACCGTGACGACAAACCCGTTGCGGCGCATATGTTCCACCCAGCCGGTACAGCATTCGCAGGAGGGTGATTTGTAGACGGTGATGGCGGGGTGGCGGGGCGCCTGGCCGGCGAGCAGCCAGCCCGCACCAATGGCCAACAGAGCGGCCACACCCACCCCCGGCCAGAACAGGCGGGGTAACGATCTGGTGGGGAGCGTGCCCCGGTTGCCGAGGGTCATGGCGGGTCATTCCTGGTTTGACGCGTTGCAGTGATTCAACAGATAACCTATTTTCGTGGCTGTTTTCAAGAACAATCCAGAGTGTTGCCAAAGTGGATGAGAGCAGACAGTGTGGGCGGCAGGCAACCAGGGCGAACGAAAGGCACAAACCGTCATCCGACCCATGCCGTCAGAGCGGTTGGATCAGGTAAAAACCTGGCTCATGACTGTGCCAAACCGTTCTGCCGACTCCGGTTTCAGGAAAAGGTATCCCTGTCCCATCGCGCATCCGCGCTGACAGAGAAACTCGGCCTGTGCCCCGAATTCGATTCCCTCGCCGATGACCTGGCGGTTCAGGCTTTTGGCCAATGACAGGATGGCCTCCACCAGGACGATGGTCTCCGGGTCGGAAAGGGCGCTCGGCACAAAGGATCGGTCGATCTTGATACCGTTGACCGGCAGGCGGTTGAGCACGCTGAGGGACGAATGCCCGGTTCCGAAGTCGTCCAGCCACAGATTGACGCCCATCTGGACAAGTTGGTTGAGCATCAGCATGGCGCGTCCTGCGTCTTCCGAAAGAATGTTTTCGGTGATTTCCAGGACCAGTGCCGTGGGCGGCAGACCGGTATCCCGAAAGATGGCCTGGATCTTCTCACCGACTGACATGTCCCGGCAACGGGTGCAGGAGAGATTGACGGAGATGAAAAAGTCGGCATGGCCCGGCCTCTGACGCCATTGCTGGGCCTGGGTGCAGGCCGTGCGAATGGTCCACTCGGTAATTTTGCTGATCAGACCGATCTCCTCTGCCATGGGAATGAACACGGCAGGGGAGACGTTGCCCCGTTTGGGATGGACCCAGCGCAGCAGACTTTCCGCGCCGATGACCCGGCGGGTATGCAGGTTGATGATGGGCTGGTAATGGAGGACCAGTTCCTGTCGTTCCAGGACATGGTGCAGATCGCTTTCCAGTTCCATGCGTTCCTGGGCTTCGGCATGCATGTCCGGGGTGAAAAAGCGGTAGCCGTTGCGTCCGGCGCTTTTGGCCCGGTACATGGCGGTGTCGGCGTTGCGCAACAGTTCATCCAGCGTGGCGGCATCGTCCGGGTAAATGGCAATGCCGATGGAGCCCGAGATCGATACCTCCTGGCCGCACAGGGTGAACGGGGCAACCAGTTGGGACAGCACCTCGCCGGCCACCCGTTCGGCGAAGGGTCCCCTTGCCATGTCCGGCAGGATGGCGGTAAACTCGTCGCCGCCCATGCGGGCTACTGTATCCGATTTGCGCAGGCAGGACTGCAGGCGACTGGACACCTCGCGCAGCAGTTCATCGCCTGCCGCATGGCCCAGGGTGTCATTGACCCACTTGAACCGGTCCAGGTCGATGAACATCAGGGCGACGCGATGGTCTTGCCGTTGGGCCCGCACCAGTTCCCGCTGCAATCGGTCCAGGAACAGCGTTCGGTTGGGCAGTCCGGTCAGGCCGTCATAGTTGGCCTGGTGCTGGATGCGTTCCTCGTGTTGTTTGCGTTGGGAGATATCCTGGGCCACGGTACAGAAGGTCGGTTCGCCTTGCCACTCGACCAGGGTGGTAATCGTTTCCAGGGTGGTTTCCTTGTCGTCAGACCGGATCAGGGTCAATTCCGCAGGGATGCCACCCTGTTCATGGGGTTCCATGGCCAGGGCGGACTGCTCGACCCGTTTCCAGGCTTCTGGTTGGAAAAAGGTCAGGAGGGGCCGATGCAACAACTGCTCCACCGTTTCCAGGCCGATGATGCGGACCATGGCCTGGTTGGCGTACAGGACGCTGCCGCCGCGATGCAGCAGGATGCCCGCCGGCAAGGCTTCAACCAGTGGTTGGCCGTGGAGGTGTATCACCGCCTGTTCGGATGGAGTATCCATGGTCACAATGGGGGGTTCCGCCTGTTTGATACCGAAGGTTGGGCCGTTCTGTCTCGCGCTACGCGGGCCATCCTAGCAGGAACAATGCCGTTTGGATAGGTCAATATTTTTCCTCACCGACATAAATGACTTCCAGGTCCGGCCAGACCGGTTTGACGCTGGCCAGAATATCCCGCACGGCCCGACCGGGATCACGATGGGTTTCCCACTCGTCGAGGGCCTGTTCGGTGGCCATGCCGAACAGGGGCCACTCGCCCACATCGTCCAGGTAGCTTTTGGCCAACGCGAAGGCCCAGCAAGGCAGATCGTCCATGCTTTCCAGGTAGGCCGTCTGGCGCACCGGGCTGGCCGGGCCGCCGACCTCGGTGATGACCGTCCAGCGTGCCTGTGGCGAAACCACCAAGGCGGCCAACTCTTCGGGAGGCAGGGGTCTCGCCAGCGCCAGCCAGCGGATCAGCCGTTCTTCCGGGGACAACGCAGGGTGTGTTGTCAAAGGTTCCATGATCGATGTCCGGCAGGCGGTTTTATCGGGACGGCTGGCCGGGGGCCGGCAGCCAACTGTTCAGCAGTTCTCTCAGGCTGTCCAGTTGCACGGGCTTGCTCAGGACAGCATTCATGCCCATTTCCAGGCAGCGCTCCTGTTCCCCTTTGACCGTGTTGGCCACCATGCCGATGATGGGCACCTGGGCCTGTCCGGTGGTCAGATTGCGGATGGTCTGGGTTGCCTGGTAGCCATCCAGCACGGGCATGTGACAATCCATCAGTACCAGGGCGCAAGGATGGGATTGCATGAAGGCGACGGCCTCCCGGCCGTTGGCCACCGTATGCACCCCGTAGCCGAGCCGGTGCAGTTGGATCCGGACGGCTTTTTGAATGACGGCGTTGTCCTCTGCCAGCAGGATGCAATGGTCTGCGGTGGTCAGGGGGAGGGAACCGTCTGTACCGGTCCGACCGAGGCCACAGACCACCGGCATGTCCACAGGATCGCGGGAGGCGTGCCGATCGGACGGCCGGAGGGGTGGGGAGGGAATGGAAATTGGGACCGGCACGGCATTGTCGACGGCACTCCCCGGCAGAGGGGGCGGACGCAACAGGGTGACCAGGGATGCCAACAGCCGGTGGCGCTGCATCGGTTTGCTCAGGATGGCGACAAAGCCAGCCTGGCGGGCCTCTTCCAGGTATTTTTTGTCGGTACTGCCGGTCAACAGCATAAACTGTACGGGTGGCAGCTCCGGGTTCCGGGTGATGGCGTGTACGACCGCCAGATGGGTGCCGTTCGGGTCATGATCCGCCTGGCGCGGCGTGGAGACCAGGACCAGATGGCAGGGGATGCCGGTGGCCGCCTCCTGTTTCAGATAGGCCAGGATCTCTTCCGTGCTTTCCACAGATGTGGCCTTCATATGCCAGCGCAGCAGTTGGTTGAGCAGGACGGTTTGGCTGGTCTGCTGAGGATCAACAATCAAAATTTTGACGCCTGGCAGGCAGGTACTGGCCAGGCCGGGTTGGAGTTCGGACTCCGCCAGGCCGGAACGGGCCAGCGGCACGGAAAACCAGAAGAGAGAGCCACGCTCCTTGCGGCCTTCATAGCCGATCTGGCCGCCCATCAACTCCACCAGACGACTGGCGATGGAGAGTCCCAGACCGGTGCCCCCGTAGGGGCGGGTGGTAGAGCCATCCACCTGGGCAAAGGGCTGAAACAGGCGATGCTGGTTGGCTTTCGGAATGCCGATGCCCGTATCGGCGACCAGAAAACAGACGGTCACCTGATTTTTGCTCTTTCTTTCCAGGCGGACACGAATGGAAACCTCCCCTTTTTTGGTGAATTTGACCGCATTGCCAGCCAGATTGAGCAGCACCTGACGGATGCGGGCCGGGTCGCCCCGCAACAGGGTGGGGACCCGGTTGGAGACATCCACCAGCAGATTGAGGCGCTTGCCCTGCACCTGGGGATTGATCAGGCCGACGACCTCCTCGACCACCTTGGCCGGTCGAAACTCTTCGGACTTGATCTCCAGCTTGCCCGCCTCGATGCGGGAAAAGTCCAGTATGTCATTCACAATGGTCAACAGGGCCTGGGCCGAATCCCGGACTGCCGTCGCCAGTTCCCGTTGTTCCTTGGTCAGTTTGCTGTCGAGCAGCAGATCGTTCAGGCCGATGACACCGTGAATGGGGGTGCGGATCTCATGGCTCATATTGGACAAAAATTCCGCCTTGAGCCGGGCGGTTTCCAAAGCAATATCCTGTGCCTGCTTGATCTCCCGGTCCAGTTCCTGCCGGCGGCCCAGTTCCCTGAAGACCGTCACACTGCCCGCCAGATGTCCGTTTTCCCAAATCGGTGCAGAGGTAAAAGAGACCGGCAGCAGATGACCGTCCCGATGGACAAAGACATCATTGTCCACACGATAGACCCGCCCGTCCTGGATGGCCTTGTAGGCCGGGCACTCTTCCAGGGGGACCAGTTGATCCGCCACGTTTTGGTGGTGGATCTTGTAGTGGGCCTGGTCACCCTGCAACTCGGCCATCTGCCAGCCGAGCATCCGTTCGCCGGCCCCATTGAGAAAGGTCAAGCGCCCCGCCACATCCAGCACGAACAGCCCCTCGTCCAGGAAACGGGTGATCTGCTCCATCCATTTGCCGGAGGGCATGAGGGGGGCGAGACGCGCCGCAGACGCACTGTCATCGGGTTTCATGTCATGCTTTTCCACGTTGTCGCCTGATGGGCTGGTAACGGTTGCGGAGGGGGGGGTGGACAGAGCATCCCCTGCCGTCCCGAGTATCGGGTAACGCAAGATGCACGCCAATCCGACGCCGGGTTGGGGCGAAGAACCACGGCATCGGGCGTGCGTCCACCCGGGTGGTGAATGGATGATAATGTGGGGTAAAAAGAGAACGCCGGTCAGATCAGGCTGTGCTTCTTGAGTTTATCGAGCAGCACGTCCTGGGTGACGGGCTTGGTGATATAGCCGTTGCATTTGCCTTTGAAGTAGGACTCTACCAGATGTTTCGGGTCATCCAGGGAGGTTTGCATGATGATGAAGGAGTAATCTTTGGTGTTGAGGGAGGCGCCGTAGATCTCTTTTTCCATGCGGCGAATCTCCCGCAATGCCTCCTGGCCGTCCATGTTGGGCATCATGATGTCCAACAGAACCAGGTCAAACGGCTCGCCGCCCGCCAGATGCTCCTTGAAAAGCCTGACGGCCTCCAGCCCGTCCTCCGCCATCACGCAGGTGCCGTGGGACTGAAGGATGTACTTGAGCAGTTCCCGGTTGGCAAACTCATCATCCGCAATCAAAGTTTTCATGCTGGACCCCAAACGTGTGGCGGATTGAAACACTCCATCGCGGTGGAGGATAAAGAAAACCGTCCTATTTGTCAACCAGGTTTAAAATATTGTCCACCCGGTTGTGCAAGGCGTGCGCCATGGATCGGAGTTGGGATAATTCACTGAAATTGTCATCCGAGTACAGATTGTCACTGGCCAGGACTCTCTCCCGGGCATCCAGGATGTATTTGACATCTCTGGGGGCCCGGTCCAGCACGGAACTGCCCTCGTTCAAGGCGCGCAGCTTGAGGTGCGGCAGGGGTCTTTGGCGGCGCAAATCCAGGCTGAGCATATTGATCTTGACAAGCATCTGATTGATGCTGTCGCACAGTTCCTTGATTTCGATGACGGAGTGTTTGACGGTGGCCAGGGTGGCCTCCTCCACGGCCTTGGCACGCTGGGCGGCCTCCCTGGCATCGTTCATGAGGGTATGGATGCGATCATAAAACTGGGAAATATCCCCGCCGGCCGCCAGCAGACCGGCCAGTTCGGGATTGTCCTTCGCCTGCAGTTGGGCGACGCTGCCGTCGCCCAGCAGATGGGAGACACAGGCCCCCCACATGCCCAGCGACTCCTTTTCCAGGGCCCGGAAGCGTTCCTGCAACGCTGCGGTGCCCGCAATGCCGTGGGCGGCGCACTGCTCGGGAAAACGGGCGCAGATCTCCTCCAGAGGTTCCAGGGACTCCTGGATGACCGGCAAGGTGTTGGTCATGACCTTCTTGAGCATTTTGACGAAATCGGGAATAAAATCGTGCAAAGTGTCCAGGTCTTCCAGGGACTCCTCATTGACGGAGGAGATGCGGAGCAGCCAACTGTACCGGGTATGGGGGAAGGAGGGATAAGGTTCCCGAAAGGCGCGTTCCAACAGCAGCACCCTGAGGGTATCGAGTTGCTGCTGTAACGGGCCGATCGATCGGGGTCTGTCCTCTTCCCCCCACCCGGTGCCGGTCGGGGAGGGGGAAGGCTGCGATCTGACCGCCTTTTGCACCATGGCCGTCCACCGGTCCTCCTCGGCCTGTGGGCGTCTGGGCAGGGAGAGGGGAATGCGGCGCACGAGGGCCAGGCACTGCTGCCAGACACGGGCCAGCGCCCCGTGACCCGACAGCCTGTTCTCTGCCGGTCGGCGCGTGCCGGGCTCTTCCCCCGTGCCGACCCGTTTCAATTCGGCGGCAAACTGCTCCTTGTCCAGGGTCTGGCCGGTCTCCGTCAGGTCGTAATAATCCAGGAACGTGCCTTCATGAACGATTTCTTTATATTTCTTGCCATATGGCAGGCCGGGGAACAGATGCCGGATCAACAAGGGAAAACAGGTCTCTTGGCGGGACAACAGGGTTTCAATGGCGGCGGCCCGGGCATTGTATCCCACCGCATAGAGGGAGCGGGGCTGGCGGAACAGGCTTTGCAGCCAGGCCCGGCGTTTTTCCATGGTATTCTGGTCCTTGGCGTCCTTGACGTTGGGGTCCAGCGCTTCCAGCACCTTGAAAAAGGCATTGCGCACCCCGGTTTCGTTGGGGAAGGTCACGCCCCGCAGGGTTTGCTGAATGGCCGGTCGGTAGAAAAAGGATTTGGCCATGTCAACGAAGGCATCTTCCCACTCCTTCATGTAGTTCAACATTTCTTCGGCCATTTGGCCATCCGCCTCACCCTGCCGGGCGGTGGTCCGGGCAAACAGCAGCAGGGGCAACAGATCGATGGCGAAGGTACAAAACAGGATGAAGGCCAGCAGCATCCTGCCCTGGGTGTTGCCATGCTGGCCAGTCAGCAGGGCGGCCAGTTCCGCAAAATTTTTCTGACTGTCCAGTTGGATGGGCGCCAGAACAGGTGCCCCGATCAACCGGTCATCGGGGAGGGTGAGCAGGTTGCTGATGCGCAGGCTGGCGCCATGGCGTTCGACCGACTTGTCCACCTGGGCGAGGGCCCGAAGATGGCTCTCGGACAAGGTGTCCAGGGTCTGCACGACCTCCCCGAAGCGGGCGCGGTTGGCCTGCATGGCTTGGACAATTTCCTGGAGATGCTGGTTGATCTGTTTATTGTCAAATGTATAAATTTTCTGGATGGTCGACAGGGAGAGGGTGCCCACCTGCATGAGTCGATCCAGTTCGGCCAGGTGCTTCTGGACGGTATCGGTGGTTTTGGCCAGATCAGCGCTGTACAGGGCGGCGACGGACTGCAGCTTTTGCGTCACGGGCAGGTCAAGCGGCAGGCCCGTCTCCTTCAGCAGCTGGTCCATGTTGCGCGCAAACTGGACATTTTTGAAGGCATGCACCACATCCGTGCTGCCCGGGACAAAGCCGCCGTTGACGATAAAATGTTTTGCCCAATAGCGCGGTCCCTTGCGTGGATCGGCAGAGGTGGATTTGCCGGTCAACTCCTCCTCGGGGATGCGGGTGAATCGTTCGCCTGTCTCGGTCACGGCGGCCTGCAGGCGGGCCTGCAGGTCGTACAGAGTGCGGGGATCGGTTGGGGTGGTGGCATCCGGTGTGCCCAAGGCCTGCCCGACCTGCTGCTGGATGTGCAGCAACTGGGCGGACAGGGTGCCACGGGTGGAAAAGAGCACGGCAATGCTGTCATAGTTGGCTGTGATGGAAAACAGGGCCAGACCGCTGGCCAGCAACAGCCAGCGTGGCTGCAGCAGGAAGGCCGCCCGCAGGCCGGCCAGGATGGCTCCCGACTCGGCGATACCCTGCAGCAGCCGCGTGCGCAGGTCCAGCACCGCCACGCCCAGCAGCAGGCTGCCCAGAGTGGCCAGGGTCACCTGCAATGCCTCTCCCTGCGACTGGGTGACAAAACGTTCAAACCAGGCCAACGTGTCGGGGGTTTGCAACAGCCCAAGCAGGGCCCGGTAACTGGTGACGGCCGAGACGAAAAAAAGCAAACCATCCAGGAACGATTTGGTATGAGAAAACAGGCTGCCAACACTGGCCAACAGTTTGGACAGCAGACCCCGCCGTTGGCCCGTATTCTGCCAGATGGCGCGCAGGGAACGGGCCTTGCCCATCATCTCCGGGGCATTGGTGGTGAGTTCCCCCAGCAGATGGCCGAACAATACCAGTGAACCATTGAGATGGTGCCAGAAAATGAGCTTCGTTAATGCATAAAAGGGATTGCCTTTCAGCAAGGCTTCGTCGCCTGTCTGCAGGGCATTGCGGAAGGCGTCCAGGTGAAAGCTGACCTGCTGGATGCCTTCCGCCTGTCCCCGCACGGCGCGCACCTTGTCGGCAATGTTGTCAAATTTTTTCTTCTGGTCACCCAACTGCAGGGCCTCTTTGGCCTCCTTGTCCAGCAGGGTGCGCAAATTGTCGACGGTATGTTGAATGCCGGCCAGTTCGGCCGCAGCAGGGGTGAAGTGGACCAGGTCCGGTTTGTAGGGCAGTTCATCCACCTGGGAGGCCGATTCCACACCAGGAAAGAGCACGACCGGGTCCTGAACGGCCCGACCCGGCGCAAAAAACCGGTCAACGACCGTCCCGTATGCCTCCAGGAGTGGGTTTTTGGTCTCTTTGGCATTGTCCATGACAGGAACCTTTACCTATTCACTGTTGGGTTTTGTTCCGCCTGGCATGCAAGCGGAACCAGGGGGTACCCACGAACGTTCCAGCATATAGGGCGCACCGCCGGATGTCAATGGACGTGAATATTACGCAAGATTCTGTTTTTGAACTGAAAATTAATGACACTTAGCCTGGATGTGCCTGTCACTCCTGATCCCGGCTGTACCGTTTGCGCTCGTGTTCCTTGAGCAATTTTTTGCGCAGACGGATGGAGTGGGGGGTGACCTCCACCAATTCGTCATTGTTGATGAACTCCAGCGCCTGTTCCAGGGAGAGGCGGATGGGGGGGGTCAAGGTGATGGCCTCGTCGGAGCCGGAGGCCCGAATATTGGTCAACTGTTTGCCTTTGAGTGGATTGACGACCAGGTCATTGTTCCGGTTGTGGATACTGATGATCATTCCTTCGTAGATGGGGGCACCGGGACCGATGAAATGGCGACCCCGTTCCTGCAGATTCCAGAGGGCGAAGGCGGTGGCCTTGCCATCCTCCTTGACGATCAGGACGCCGTTTTTCCGCTGTCCCAGTCCGGTCGGGCAGAGGGGGCCATAATGGTCGAAGACGTGGTACATCAGGCCGGTACCGCAGGTGATGGTCCGGAATTCGGTCTGAAAGCCGATCAGCCCCCGGGCCGGAATGACATAATCCAGGCGCACCCGCCCCTGGCCATCCGACACCATGTCGTGCAGTTCACCCCGGCGCTGGCCCAGTGCCTCCATGACGGCTCCCTGGTAGCTCTCTTCCACGTCCACGGTCAGGGTTTCGTAGGGTTCCTCCTGGCGACCATCCTGCTCCCGGACGATCACCTCCGGTCGGGAGACCCCCAGTTCAAACCCTTCACGGCGCATGGTTTCAATCAGGACGCCCAGGTGCAGTTCACCGCGTCCGGAGACCTGGAAACGATCAGGGTGTTCCGTCTCCTCGACCCGCAGGGCGACGTTATGCTCCAATTCCCGGAACAGGCGTTCCCGCAGCTGGCGGCTGGTGACAAATTTTCCTTCCGTACCAGCCAACGGGCTGTCGTTGACCTGAAACATCATGCTGATGGTGGGTTCATCCACGGTCAGGGATGGCAGGGCCTCCACTCCTTCCGGATGGCAGAGGGTGTCGGAGATGCCCAGCTTTTCGACACCGGTGAAGGCGATGATCTCGCCGGCGAAGGCTTCCGGCACCTCCACCCGTTCCAGTCCCAGGAAGCCAAAAATTTGCAGGATGCGGGCCGGTCGCTGCCGGTCGTCGGCACTGATGACGGTGACCGGGGTATTGCTGCGGATCGAACCCCGTTTGATCCGACCGATGCCGATCAGCCCGACATAGCTGTTGTAGTCGAGGGCCGACACCTGCATCTGAAAGGGACCTTCCGGGTCCACCAGCGGTGAATTGACCTCGTTGATGATGGTCTCGAACAGCGGGGTCATATCGGTGCCCGGCTGGTCCAGATCCAGGGAGGCATAGCCGGCCAGCGCCGAGGCATAGACCACCGGAAAATCCAGCTGGGAATCGCTGGCGCCCAATTTGTCGAACAGTTCAAAGGTTTTGTCCAGCACCCAGTAGGGTCTGGCGCTGGGCCGGTCCACCTTGTTGATGACCACGATGGGGCGAAACCCCATGTCGAAGGCTTTGCGGGTGACAAAGCGGGTCTGGGGCATGGGACCATCCACCGCGTCCACCAGCAGCAGCACGGAATCCACCATGGAGAGCACCCGTTCCACCTCGCCGCCAAAATCGGCATGGCCCGGGGTGTCGACGATGTTGATCCGGTATTTGCCCCATTGGATGGCGGTATTTTTGGCCAGGATGGTGATGCCCCGTTCCCGCTCCTGGTCGTTGGAGTCCATGATGCGTTCCCGCAGCTCGCCGCGCTGGCTGAGGGTGCCCGATTGTTGCAGTAGTTTGTCCACCAGGGTGGTCTTGCCATGGTCCACGTGGGCGATGATGGCAATGTTGCGCAAATGTTGAATCAACAGAAGGTATCCTTTTTTCTTCAGGTGTCTGACGAAACCCGTTTGGCCTCTTGCCACAGGGATTCCAGTTGTTCCAGGGTGGCCGTTGCCACCGACTGGCCCGCCTGGTGCAGACGGGTTTCCATGATGCGAAAGCGGGTTTGAAACTTGCGGGTGGAGCCGCGCAGGGCGGTCTCCGGATTGATCTGGAGGTGGCGGGCCAGATTGACCAGGGTGAACAGCAGATCCCCCAACTCCTCGGTCATGGCGGCCGGGTCCCGTTCCCGGCGGGCCTGTTCCAGCTCGGCCAGTTCCTCCTGCACCTTGGCCATGACGCCGTCGTCATTCGGCCAGTCGAAACCGACCTGTCCCATCTTGCGTTGCACCTTGGCCGCCCACAGCAGGGCCGGCAGACGGCTGTGCACGTCGTCGAAGAGGGAGGCCGGGCCGGTTGCGCCGTTGGCCTCCCGTTGCCGGGTCCGTTCCTGCCGTTTGATCTCCTCCCAGCGACCGGGCACCTCATGGGCCTGCAGAGATGTCGGGTCATCATCGGTGGTCGCCGGGCCGAAGACATGGGGATGGCGGCGGGTCATCTTGGCGACCACCCCTCGAATGACCTCCGTCAGGGAGAAGAGACCCTGTTCCTCGGCAATCCGGCTGTAAAAGATGATGTGGAAGAGCAGATCCCCCAGTTCATCCCGCAGGCCATCGATCTGGTGGGTCTCCACCGCCTCTGCCACCTCGTAGGCCTCTTCGATGGTGTAGGGGAGCAGGGATGCCCAGCTTTGCTGTTTGTCCCAGGGGCACCCCTGCGGACCACGCAGTCGCGCCATGAGTGCAACCAGTTCCTGCAATGCGGGGCCAGCCGAAAGAGGTGTATCCATGCAACCGGTGTGATGGTCAAGGGTGGAAGGCCGTCAGCAGCCCAGCCCAGCATTGTCGCATGAGGGCTTTGTCCGGTTCAATGGGGAAAAATTTGCCGACAACGGCGGGACCGGCCAGGTGGGTACATTGTGCCGTGGCGCGTCCGCTCAGGATGCAAAAAATGCCCGATGGCAGGCGCCGGTCCGGGTGCGGTCCGGAGGCGCGGCAGGCGTCGGATGCCAGGACGGGTGTGCAAGAAATGGTATGCAAATCCGGTCTGAACCGGCTTGTCATGGTTGTGGATGGGGGGTGGGGCGGTCGACAAAAAAGGGTGTTGCCGGGCTGTGGCATGGTGGTTGCTACCCAGGCAGAGAGTCTTGAACCATTTTGGGAGGTGGCGCATGGATAGTGGTTTGTTTGCGGCGGTCAATGGGGCTTTGCGGGCCGAGGCGCGTTTGGATGTCCTGACCAACAATCTGGCCAATGCCAGTACGACCGGCTTCAAAGAGGGGGAGATCACCTTCGATTCCTACATGACCAAACCGGGGGTGGAGCAGTTTCCCCTGCCCAATACCGCCTTCATGGGGCTGTATGGCCCGAAGTATATTCCATTTCCCTTCAGCAATCCGGCCACCAATGCCTACAGCATGACCTATCCCCGGGCCAGTGGCACCCATGTGGATCTCGCCCAGGGTGCCCTCAACCGGACGGGCAATTCCCTGGATGTGGCCATCGAGGGCGAGGGGTTTTTCATGGTCAACACCCCGGAAGGGCGCCGGTACACCCGGGATGGTGCATTCACCATCAACACCCAGGGGGAGTTGGTCACCAAGGAGGGGTTCCAGGTGCTGGGTGCGGGGGGAGCGGCCCTGACGGTGGGCAGCGAACGGCTGGAGATCAGCCCGGATGGCACCATCGCCAATGCCACGAACGTGGTGGGTCGATTGACCCGCGTCGGTCTGCCGGCCGCTGCCCTGGAGCGGGTGGGGGGCAACCTGTACAAGGCGCCTGCCGATCAGGAAAGGCCGTTGGAAACAGCCAATGGTGGATTCCTGCAGGGGTTTTTGGAGCAATCCAACGTCAATGTCACCCGCGGCATGACCCAGATGATTGAGGTGAACCGGGCCTTTGAGGTGTACATGCAGATGATCAAGGCGCTGGATGGATTGGATGGACAGGCTACCCAGATTGGTCGTCTCAACTAGGGTGGATGGGCTTGAAACATATTGCTATGGCCGACTGGCCATGACCGACTACTGGGGAGAGTATGACCGATGATTCGCTCGCTTTGGACGGCCGCCACGGGAATGCAGGCGCAACAACTGAACATTGATGTCATTTCCAACAATCTGGCCAACGTCAGCACTTCCGGGTTCAAGTTTTCCCGTGCCTCTTTTCAGGATCTGCTCTACGCCAACATGCGGCCGGCTGGCAGTGAAACGGCCCAGACCGGCACGCAGGTACCCAGCGGTATTCAGCTGGGGCATGGCGTGAAGGCGGTGGCCGTCAACAAGGAGTTCACCCAGGGCAGTGCCATTCCCACCAGTGAAGATCCTTTCAACGTGGATCTGTTCATCAGTGGTCAGGGCTTTTTCCAGATCGAGAAACCCGATGGTACGATTGCCTATACCCGGGACGGCCATTTTACCATCGACAAGGATGGCAACATGGTGACCGCCGATGGTTTTCCGCTGGTGGGGGGGAAGAGTGTCAAACAGCAGGGAGACACGGCGGTCATGATCGAGTCGTCCGGCATCATCAAGCGGGTGGACTCCAAAAATTTGCAGACCCAGGTTTCCCAGATTGTCCTGGCCAATTTTGTCAACCCGTCGGGTTTGACGGCGACCGGCAACAACCTGTTCAAGGAGAGCCTGGCTTCCGGGCCTCCCCTCACCAGCAATCCCGATGAAAACGGCATGGGCAGCCTCAAGCAGCATGTGGTAGAGCAGTCCAATGTGAACATGGTCAGCGAGATGGTGGAGATGATTGCCACCCAGCGGGCCTATGAAATTGGCACCAAGTCGATTCAGACGGCGGACTCCATGCTGGGTCTGGTGGCCGGGTTGAAACGGTAGGTGATGCGCGTTCCGGTTCTCTGTCTGGGGTTGCTGCTGGGAATGTGGGGCAGCACCGTCGGGTGGGCGCAGGTGCTCACCCGCAGCGAGGTGGAGGAGGCCCTGGATGTGCGGTTGCGGGCGATTTTCGAAGGCGCAGGAAACGGGATGCATGTGGCCGCCATCTCCTGTCCGGCGGACCTGAAACTGCCGGACGGCATGGTGTCGTGGGAGTTGGGGACCGGCGTGGAGCACCTGGAACCCGGTCGGCATACCGTACCGGTCACCGTCTTTGTGGAGGGGGCCACCAGGGCTCGATTGCAGGTGGCCGTCACCCTGAAACAGCGGGTGCAGGCGGTCGTTTTGCAAAGGGATGTCAAACGCGGCGAGTTGCTGGGCCAGGGAGATGTGGTCTTCCGCGAGCTGGAGCTGGCCAACCCCGTTCCCGGTCGGTTGCGGGATGTGCAGGGGGCGACGGGCCTGGCCATGACCCGTGATGCGAAGGCCGGGCAGATCCTGCTGGAAAAGTGGCTGGAGGGGCCGGTGGTGGTGGAGCGGGGGGACCGGGTGCGGGTCACGCTGCTGCGAGGGGCCCTGAAGATTGAAACGTCGGGAATTGCCACGCAACGGGGTCGGGTGGGGGAAAATATTGCCATTCGCAATCCCGAGAGCAAGTCGGTGTACGATGCACAGATTACCGCCCCGGGAGAGGCAAGGGTGCGATCCTGGTAGACACAAGGAATGAAAAGGGGAAAGGCGATGGATCTCAAGACAGGTTGGAAGCTTGCCGTGCTGTTGCTGTTGGCCGTCGGTGCCGGTGGGTGCACCATGACCCGGGCAGCGGCGCGTCCCCCCGCCCCCATGGCGGTGGTGCAGCCGATGCCACCGGAGAACCTGGCCCCGCGCAAGGGTTCCATCTGGCAGACTTCGGATCGCAACACCCTGTTCCTGGACAACAAGGCCCGGAATATCGGGGATATTGTCACCGTGCAGATTGTGGAAAATTCCAACGCGAAAAAGGAGGCCAAGACCGACCTCACCCGGGCGGGTAACAACGATTTTGGTCTGACGGGTGCGCTCAGTCCGGCCGGCCTGTTTGGTGCCAAGCTGCCCGGTTCGACGGGCGGGGCCTTCACGGCCGGGACCACCAGCAACAACACCTTCAGCGGTGACGGCAAGACGGAACGGAACAGCGTATTGAAGGCGGTGGTCTCCTGTGTGGTCACCGAAATCCTGGCCAACGGCAATCTGCGGGTTGAAGGTCGCCAGGACATTACGGTCAACAACGAAAACCAGTTCATCCTCCTGTCGGGCGTGATTCGTCCAGAGGATGTCACCCCGCAAAACACGGTCATCTCATCACAGATGGCGGATGCCCGCATTGAGTACAGTGGCGCAGGGGATGTCAACGATCAACAGCGTGGCTCCTGGATCAGCCGCATTTTTGCCACCGTCAACTGAGCGGCGTCCCGATGAAATTTTCTTCTGTGGTCTCCCGGGGGTTGGTGCTCCTGTTGCTGGTATGGGCCGGAACGGGTCAGGCGGCCCGCTTGAAGGACATGGTGGACATCGAAGGGGTGCGGGGCAATCCCCTGACCGGCTTCGGCATGGTGGTCGGTTTGAACGGCACCGGGGATACCAGTGCCGCTTTTACCACCCAGTCGCTGACGATGATGCTGGAGCGGATGGGTATTTCGACGCCCCAGGGGGTCAAGGTCAAAAACATTGCTTCGGTGATGGTGACGGCCTCGCTGCCCCCGTTTGCCCGGCAGGGGGGCAAACTGGATATCACCCTCTCTTCTTTGGGAGATGCCAAGAGCCTGCAGGGGGGTACGCTGATTCTCACCCCCCTCAAAGGGGCGGACGGCAAGATCTATGCGGTGGCCCAGGGACCGGTCTCCATCGGCGGGTTTGCCGCCGAAGGGCAGGCCCAGTCGGTGCAAAAAAACCATCCCACCGTGGCCCGGGTGGCTGGAGGAGCCACCATCGAGCGGGAGATCAATTTTGAGTTGAACCAGGAGTTCCAACTGCAGTTGTCGTTGCGCAATCCCGATTTTACCACGGCCACCCGGGTGGTGAAGGCCGTCAACAACCTGTTCGGTGAGCCGCTGGCCTCGGCCCGGGACTCCGGGACCATCCAGTTGAACATTCCGCCCAGCTATCAGGGCAAGGTGGTGGATTTTGTCTCCCGCCTGGAAAGTTTGCAGGTGGACCCGGATCAGGCGGCCAAGGTGGTGCTCAACGAGCGCACGGGCACCATTGTCATGGGTGAAAATGTGCGGGTCTCCACGGTGGCCCTGGCCCACGGCGGCCTGAGCATCAAGATTACCGAATCCCCTCAGGTCAGTCAGCCCAATGCCCGGGGCAGGGGTGCGACCGTGGTGACACCGAAGACCGACATTGAGGTCAAGGAGAAGGATGGCAAGGTGCTGGAGATGGAGGCAGGGGTCACCCTGGGCGAGTTGGTGCGGGGGTTGAACGCCATCGGTGTGACTCCCCGTGACCTGATTGCCATTTTGCAATCCATCAAGGCCTCCGGGGCCTTGCAGGCGGAGTTGGAAATATTGTGAGTGATCTTCCTGTCACGGGTGCGACGGCACAACCCCCGTCCACGGCCCTCTCTCCCCGGGAAAGCAAGCGTTTGCAGAACGCAGCCACCGAATTTGAAGCCTTGTTTATCAAACAGATGCTTTCTTCCATGCGCAAGACCGTGCCCAAGGCCCGGGAGGGAGAGCCCACCCTGATCAAAGAAAACGAGGGGGAAAAAATATTCCGTGACTTGCTGGATGGAGAGTATGCTAAAGTGATGAGCCAGAGAAAGAACGGCCTGGGCCTGAAAGAGGCCCTGGTAAAATATTTGGCAAATCAGACAGGACGGACCAGAATCGATCCTCAAACCGAGATGGCGCGGCTGCAATCCCAAGAGAACACACTGAATGCATTGAGTCAGATGCCCGGCAAGACAGGAGTCGGCGCCGACTGACACGGAGCAGGTGGTGGGTCGGGTGGGGCGCAGGTCGGGCGGTCGGTTGCGCGGGGGGACGGCGTCCGGTCGGCACTCCGGCGTGAGAAGGAAACGCAATCCATCATGGTTACCAGAATCAAAAGCGTGACGGTCGGCAAGCTGGGCAGGATTGCCGGGCAGCGTACCACTCCCAAGAGCGATGCAGGCAGTGCCGCCACGGTCTCTTCCGCCTCCCGTGGCGACGATGTGGTCTTTTCGTCTGATGCCCGTCTGATTGGCCGGGCGGACGAGGTGGTCGGTCAGGCACCGGACATTCGCATGGAACTGGTGGGGCCCATCCGCGAGGCGGTGATGGCCGGGCGCTACAATGTCTCCAGTCTGGATGTGGCGGACAAGATTTTGCGCCAGGTTCTTTTGGATCGTAAAAAGTCGGTATGATGGGATGAATCCAGCAGTATGGCGTACGGGATGGCGTGATGGCCGATTCGGATAGTGCCCGCTTTGCAGAGGATCTTCAGCAGTTGCGGCAGATCCTGGAGCCTCTGGTGCAACAGTTCACCCAGTTGCAGAGCCTGCTGCTGCAGGAACAGGAAGTGTTGCGCCAGCGGGATATTGATACCCTGGAGTCCCTGTCCGGGCAGATTGGCGAGCAGTTGGCCCGCATCCGTTCGATAGACCAGTTGCGCCAGCGGGTGACCACCCAGTTGGGTCGGCGCCTGGGGTTGAAGCCCGATGAGTGGAACCTGGAGGCGTTGGACAAGGCATTGGGGGGAAATACCGGGCTGCAAGAGTTGCGGCAACGGTTGCGCCAGAGCATTCATCAGGCGGACGGGGTCAATCGGACCAATCAGGCCATCTTTACGGGGGTGCTGGCCGCCACCGAGTCCGTGCTGTCCGCCTTGCAGGGTGGTCCATCGGGTGCCACCGCCTCCTACAATCGTCTGGGTTCACGCCAGACCAATGCCCGGTTTCATCTGCTGTCAAAACAACTCTGATCTGGATGGGCGGCGGTTTGGTGGTTTTTGCATGGGGGGGTGGGGGTATTTCGGCATGTTGATATTGACGCGGCGGATCGGTGAGAGCCTGACGATTGGGGAGGAGATCAAGATCACCCTGCTGGGCATCAAGGGCAACCAGGTACGCATTGGCATTGATGCACCCCGGGATGTGGAGGTCCACCGGGAGGAGATCTATGACAAGATCAAGCGCGAGACCCGCAAGGCCAACCTGAAGACCTCAGACGCGGTTCTGGAACGGGCCTCCCGCATTCTCTCCGGCGGCCAGTAGGATTTGCGCATGGCAGGCTGGGAAAGCCTGTTCCCGGTTTGAACAAAGGGGTTTTCTGTGCCCGCTATCAGTATGTTCTATGGGATTGTCATTTACATGTATCTCATGGATAACAAACAGCACAATCTTCCACACATTCACGCCCGATATCAGGGGATGCATGCGACTGTCGCTATTGGCGATGGCGTTTTGTTGGCCGGGGATCTGCCTGCGGGAAAATTGAAGCTGGTGCAGGCGTGGATCGAAATTCACCGGGAAGATCTCGTGGCGGATTGGGAACTGGCGATAAATGGTGAACTGCCATTCAAGATTGCGCCTTTGCAATGAGGGAAGCATGTTGATCGACGTCATTCATGTGGAGGTACAAGAAGCCTGCCGACTGCTTGTCACCTTCGAGAATGGTGAAAGGCGGTTGTTTGACCTCTCTCCCTACCTGAACGTGGGTGTGTTTCGCTGCCTGAGAGATGTCGGGCTGTTCCGCGCCGCATACGTCGACGGCGGCACGGTCACTTGGCCGGGTGGTATCGACATTGCCCCGGAAACGCTCCATGCCGAGTCAATCCCTTTGCCCCATGGCTGACACCCGGCTGTCGTCGTTCAGGCCTCGATACCATACTGACGGATCTTGTTGTGCAGGGACTGGCGGGTGATATCCAGCAGTTGGGCGGCCTGCAGCTTGTTGCCCCGGGTTTTCTCCAGGGCGGTGTGGATCAGGCGGATTTCCAGGCGTTCCCGCTGTTGCGGCAGGGAGAGGGAGTCTGTGCTGTGCGGGATCTGCTCCGGGGCATGCAATTGGGCGGGCAGGGAGCAATTTACCGCCGAGATGACCTCGCCATCGGGGGTCAGGGCCACCAGACGTTCCACCTCGTGTTCCAGTTGCCGTACATTGCCCGGCCAGGCATAGGTTTCAAAGCGGGCCAGGATCTCCGCCGAAAATCCCAGCACCTTCTTGTTGAAACGCGCATTGACCTCCTCCAGAAACATCATGGCCAACGGCAGAATGTCCAGGTGACGCTCGCGCAGTGGGGGCAGGGTCAAGTCCACGGAAAAAAGCCGGAAAAACAAGTCCTCCCGAAAACGTCCTTTTTTGACCTCATCCTGCAAATTTTTGGCCGAGGCGCTGATGATGCGAAACTCATAGCGGTGCAATCGGTTGCCGCCCAGTCGCATGCCCTCTTTTTCCTGGATGGCCCGCAAGAATTTGGGCTGAATCATCAGCGGCATTTCAGAAATTTCGTCCAGGA
This sequence comes from Magnetococcus sp. DMHC-8, assembly GCA_039908555.1. GTDB lineage: Bacteria > Pseudomonadota > Magnetococcia > Magnetococcales > Magnetaquicoccaceae > Magnetaquicoccus. The sequence continues at coordinate 16,098 of JAMOAX010000004.1, read as the reverse complement.
ACAAGGTGCCACCCGTGGCCTCTTCAAACCGACCCATGCGACTGGAGACCGCACCGGTGAAGGCGCCTTTTTCGTAGCCAAAAAACTCGCTCTCCATCAAATTTTCCGGAATGGCCGAACAGTTGACCGCCACGAAAGGCCGACCGCGCCGTTCGCTGGACTGTTCATGAATCATGCGGGCGATCACTTCCTTGCCGGTGCCGCTTTCGCCCGTGATGAAGACGTTGACAGGCAGGGAGCCGATCTGCCGCACCGTGGCCAGGGCCTGTCGCATGGACGGGCTTTCGGCAATGAATTGATGCTTGTCCGAGGCCTGAAAGTCGGAGCGCGCCATCTCCTCGTGCATGTGTTTGGAGATGTTGATCATCTCCTCTGTGATAATGTTGTGTTCGATGGAGAGGGCCAGATAGCGGACCACCTGCTGCAGCATCTGTTCGTCCTCTTTGGTGAAGCCGTCGCCGTGGCGTTTGTTCAATACCTGAACGGCCCCGATGCACCGTTTTTCCGCCAGGCTGAAGATGGGGACGCTGATCATGTTGCGGGTGATGAACTCGGTCTTCTGGTCGACCAGGGCATGAAAACCGTTGTGGCCCTCCAGGCCGTTGCCGAAAATGGTGGCGCCACTGGAGATGGTGCGTCCGACGATGCTGCCCTCCTTGGGGGCGATGATCTCTTTTTCCTTGACGCCCGTCCCGAACTTCAACCAGACGTCGTTGGAGGCGGGGCTGTAGATGAAAATGCTGCACCGTTCGGCCTGTACCAGCGGGGGAAAAACGGCGACGAAAAAGCGCATGAGATTTTCATAATCACGGTTGGTCCAGGCGCGCGTGATGCGGTCCAGTAGTGCCTTGAGCGTGACCAGTCGCTGCCTGATTTCCGTGGTTTTGAACATTTATCCGGCCAGTGCCTGTGGTCGTCTGGACTGTGTCTCCCGGGGATAACCGGCGGGCAGAGAGAAGCGCGACAACAGTTGAAACACCTCCAGGACGGTCTCCCTGGGCAGACGGAGCAGACGGGCCGTCTCATCGACATCCGCGCCGCTCAGGGCCAGATCGATAATCTGCTGCCGTGTTTCGGGCTGGCGCGGCCTGGCCTGATAGTTCAGCAGAAAAACCCGCCGCTGGCAGGCAGGATTCTGGCAAACAAAGCGCTGTGCGCCGTTGGGTTGTTTGCCGTATCGCACCACATTCAGACTGTCGCAATCCGGACAGCGCACTTCTACCACAGCCATGCCGATCTCTCCCTGCTGCAGCCAATAGCCTTGTTGTTACGGGTCCATTGTCGGCCCGGACAGGATACCAATCAACTTTTGTGCCAAACAGACCAATTGGCCGTCATGCCTTGCCTGTGCTGGCCTGGCGCCCGCCGGGCGTGTACCCGCCGGGGCGTTTGGGCAAAATGTTCCGTACTGGAAAAGCAAAAACTGCCCATGCCGGCTGATTTGCGGGTTCTTTTTATTGTGTATGACAGCAAAATCAATATGTTATTTGATTGGACCTGAAGTTGCATTTCCGGCAGTCAGACGTCGACACCTGTTGCGTTGCTGTTTCGGAGTCCATTTTCGGCATACAACGAAAGGAGTTTCCATGGCAAACATCACCTCTGCCGCTTCCAACCTGCCAGGCATCACCAATGCGTCCGTGCTGGATACCTCCCTGTCTGCCATGAAAGAGGGTCTGGACAGGTTGTCCGGTGGCATCCGGGTCCGTCTGGCCCGGGACGACGGTGCCCAGGACAGGGGAGAGGCGTCGCGGCTCGCCCTGGGTGATCGCTGGTCGGCGGACGTGCAAACCTGGAACCAGGCCTCTCTGCATGTGAACGATGGTATCGCCATGGCCCAGGTGGCCGGTGCCGGGCTGGACGACATCCATGCCGGCCTGCAGCAGTTGCAGCAACTGGCGACCGCCAGCCGCAGCGGCGCGCTGAGCGACGCGGATCGGGCGGCCCTGCAGGAGCAGGCACAGCAGATCCAGGACGTCATCCTGCAAAAGGTGCATACCACCCGTTACAACGATATACCTCTGCTGGCAACCACCCGGGCGATCCTGTTGCAGACGGGGATCGATACCCCCTCCCAGACCACCATCGAGTTGAAAGATTGGTCTGATCAGTTCACCCCGGTGGATTTGACCAGCGTGGTCGGCGGAGATGCGGCCACGGTTGCCCTGAAGAAAGACCGGGAGATGGTCGAGAATGCCCAGGTCCAGTTGGCTGCCAAGCGTGCGGAGCTGCTCACTGCCCTGAACACGCTGCATACCTGGTCTCCTTCCCTGACGGGGGTCAGCAGCTTTGTCAACGATGACCAGGCGGCTCAGACCCTGGCCGGCCGGATTGCGGCCCTGGTGCGGAATAATGCCGGCATGGCCTTCCATGTCCAGGCCAACCAGTCGGCGGCGCGGGTGCAGCATCTGCTGTAGCAGCATTTTTTAGAGTGGCTGTTTTGGCGCACCGTTTCATTCCTCCCCTGTTGTTCTGCCTGTTGGTGGCCGTCGGTTGGGTGGAGAGCCTCCAGGCTGCCCGGTCGCCGGAGATCGTGGTGGGCACCTATGACAACAATCCGCTGGTGTTCAAGGCGGACAACGGTGAGGTGCAGGGTCTGTTCATCGATGTGCTGCAGGCCGTCGCCCGGGCAGAGGGGTGGCAGGTGGTCTACCGGCATGCCACCTGGGCGGAACAGTTGGACAACCTGAAGACGGGCCGGATCGACCTGCTGGTGGATATTGCCGCCTCCCCCGAACGGGAGGCCTGGTTCGATTTCAGCCGGGAGAGCATCTTCATCAACTGGGGGCAGCTCTTCCTTCCGGATGGTTCGCCGGTGCAGTCGGTGATCGACCTGAGCGGTCGGACGGTCGCCGTGGTCAATGGCGACATTCATTCCAGCCATTTCCAGGCGCTGTTGCAGGGCTTTGCCGTCACCAGTCGCCTGCTCGAGGTGGACTCCTACGAGGAGGTGCTGGACCGGCTTGCCCGCCACGAGGCGGATGCGGGGGTGGTCAACCATGTCTTCGGCCTGCTCAACGAGGGTAACCGGGCCGTCCAGGTCAGCTCCATTCTGTTCAATCCCAGCCACATCGTCTTTGCCGCGCCCAGGGGGCAGAATCGTCTTCTCTTGCAGACCATCGATGCCCATGTTGCCCGGTGGAAGGCCGACAAACACTCGGTCTATCACCAGGCGCTGGACAAATGGTTGCGGTCGTCGGGCAAACGGTTGGACATTCCGCTCTGGTTGCGTTGGATGGTGGTGGGCATTGCCTTGCTGCTGCTGCTGGCCATTGCCATCAACCTGTTGTTGCGTCGACAGGTGACCCGGCAGACGGCGGTGTTGCGACGGGAGATCCAGGAGCGGCATCGGGCCGAAGATGCCTTGCAACAGACCAATGCCGGGTTGGAACAGACGGTCCTGGTGCGGACCCGGGAGCTGATCCGCAGCAACGAGCATTGGCGGCAGGCCAAGGAGCAGGCCGACCTGGCCAATCAGGCCAAGTCGCACTTTCTGGCCAACATGAGCCACGAAATTCGCACCCCCATGAATGCCATCATCGGGCTGACCAACCTGGCCATCCAGCAGGATCTGCCTCCCCGGATTCGCGATTATTTGTACAAGGTGCGGGGTTCCGCCCGTTCCCTGTTGATGATCATCGATGACATTCTCGATTTTTCCAAGATTGAGGCGGGCAAACTGGCGTTGCGGCCTGCCCCCCTCAATCTGGTTGAACTGTTTGCCCGCCTGGATGATCTGTTCCGTTATGCGGTCGAGGAAAAGGGGCTGGCCTGGCGTGTGACGCTCCCCGGGGAGTTGCGGTTGACGGTGGAGGGTGACCCGGTCCGCATGCAGCAGATCCTGGTCAATCTGCTCGGCAATGCCCTGAAATTTACCCATCAGGGTGCCATCCACGTGCAGGCCGCCCTGCAGGCCTGGTCTCCTCCCCATCTGCATGTGACCTTTTCGGTGCATGATACGGGTATCGGCATTGCCGGGGACTCCCTGTCCAAACTGTTTCAGCCCTTCATGCAGGCCGACAGCACCATTTCCAGGCAGTATGGCGGCACCGGCCTGGGGTTGACCATCAGCAAGCGGTTGGTCGACATGATGGGTGGTCGACTGTGGGTGGAGAGCACACCGGGCGCCGGCAGCGCGTTTTATTGTACGATTCCATTGGCCGTGGCCGAATATCCCCCCGCCCAGGGATTCATTCCGGTGGACGATGTGTCGTCGGTCGGTCCGGATCTCACGACCAACGAGGCGCAGGTGCGGGCTGTGCTGGGTGGGGCGCATATCCTGCTGGTGGAGGATCATGCCATCAACCAGGAGGTGGCACAGGAGATCCTGCGGGGGGCCGGGCTCACGGTGGTGATTGCCTCGCATGGTGGGGAGGCCCTGCAGTGCCTGGCGCAGCAGCGCTTTGATGCCGTGCTGATGGATCTGCAGATGCCGGAAATGGACGGCTACGAAACCACGCGCCGGATGCGTGCCAATCCGTTCCACGCCACCCTGCCCATCATTGCCATGACGGCTCATGCCGTCGTGGAGGAGCGGGAAAAATGCCTGGCCGCCGGCATGAATGACCATGTGGCCAAGCCCATTGATCCGGAAATGTTGTTTGCGAGTTTGCTGGCCTGGGTGCCACCGCCGCGTCCGGACGATGCACGGCCTCCGGTCGCCCCGGTGGAGACCGGGACTGGTGCGGGAGAGTGGACATTGCCGGCGCTCCTGCCGGGCATCCAGGTGGAGGCGGGATTGCGGCGGGTGCGGGGCAATCGGGCCCTGTTTGTCCATTTGTTGCAAGATTTTGCGCAGGAGTATGCCGGGCTGCCCCATGCCGTGCAACGCCTGGCAGAGCGGGCAGAAGAGTGGGAGGCCGGTGCCCGGTTGGCCCATACCATCAAGGGATTGGCGGGCAATCTGGCAGCCGTCGGGTTGTCGGAGGCGGCGCGTCATCTGGAACGGGCCTTCAGAGGCGGGGACCCGGCGCTGTTGTCTGCAGCGCTGGTCCGGTTCGAGACCGAGTTTGTCCCGGTGCTGCAGGCCATTCGTACCGTTACGGCCAGTTTGCCGCCGTCATGGCCGGACCAGGGACCTGGCGGGCAGACTGTCGCGGAGGAGACGGTGCCGAACCGGGCAGAGGTCGAACAACGCCTGCTGGAACTGCAGAATTGTCTGGCCAGACAGGACAGTCGGGCGGTCCCAGCCCTGGAGCGTCTGCAGGCGTGCCTGCCGGGGGAGGCTTTCCGGGCGGATCTGGCGGTTATGGCGGCCCAATTGGACCTGTTCCGGTTTGAGGAGGCCAGGGCATCGCTGGCCCGTGTCGCGGACCGGTTGCAAAGCGATGCGGTATCGCCATCCTCTGTTGTGGTGTGATGGATTGGCTCCGTCCTGGGAGAGCGCATGAACCGACTGTTTGTTGCATTGGTTTTTTTGGGATTTGGCGTGACCGCCTGGCACCAGTTGCATTGGTTGCCGGCGGGGAATGAGCCGTCGCCCATGCAGGCGTTGACCCGGGGGATGGTGGAGACAGCGGCCTCTTCGGTCAGCCTGGCCATGGGTTTGATCGGGGTCATGGCCCTGTTTCTGGGCCTGATCAAGGTGGCGGAGCAGGGCGGCCTGCTGACCATTCTTGCCCGGTTGATTCGTCCGGTCATGGTGCGCCTCTTTCCCGATGTCCCGGCGGACCATCCGGCCATGGGGGCCATGATTCTCAACATGGCCGCCAATGCCCTGGGACTGGGCAATGCCGCCACGCCGTTCGGTATTCGGGCCATGCACGAGTTGGAACGTCTCAACCCTTCACCGGGTACGGCGACCAATGCCATGGCCCTGTTTCTGGCCATCAACACCGCCAGCATCACCCTGGTGCCCAGCAGTGTGATTGCCGTGCGTGCCTCCCTGGGGTCGCAGGACCCGGCCGCCATTCTGCCGACCACCCTGTTTGCCACGGTCTGTGCGACCCTGGCTGCCATTCTCAGTGCCAAACTCTATCAACGCTGGTCGCCTCTGCCGGCAGGCGGGGAAGCGACGGGCCGTGGACCGCGGCCGGACCAGGACGCCGGGGGGCCGGCAGAATACGGGGAGACCATCCCACAGGATACCGGTTATCCGGACTGGGTCTCCTTGACGGCCATCGGGGCGATCCTGGGTTTGATTCCCCTGACCATCCTGTATGGCAGGCTCTTTTCCGTCTGGGTGATTCCGGGGTTGGTGGCCGGATTTTTGGGGTTTGGCCTGCTGCGCGGGGTGCGGGTGTATGAGGCTTTCGTGGAGGGGGCCCGGGAAGGATTCGAGGTGGCGGTACGCATCATTCCCTATCTGGTGGCCATCCTGGTGGCGGTCAGCATGTTTCGGACGAGCGGTGCCCTGGCCGTCCTGGTGGCGTGGCTCTCCCCCCTGACCACCCCGCTGGGCTTGCCGGCGGAGGCCCTGCCCATGGCCCTGCTGCGTCCCTTTTCGGGTTCCGGGGCATACGGGTTGATGACGGCCATCATGCAGGACCCGGCCATCGGCCCGGACGGTTATGTGGGTATGCTGGTCAGTACCATCCAGGGGTCCACCGAGACCACCTTTTATGTCCTGGCGGTCTATCTGGGTGCCATCCAGGTGCGGCGCATGCGGCACACCCTGGCGGTGGCCCTGACCGCCGACCTGGTCGGGCTGATGGCCGCCGTGGCCGGTTGCACCCTGCTGTTCGGGGGGCGTTGATGGCGGTCGTGCACTGGCAACAACCGCCGACCGCCGCTGCCCTGCACAGGGAGTGGATGGACAATCTGGGACGGGCGGAGACCTGCAGTCATCAGGCGCTGGTGGACCGTTTGCTGGAGGAGTTGCAGGGTGCGCCGTCCGGTGCGTTTTATGCGCTGCTCGGTCTGCAACGCTGGCAGGTGCTCAAAAGAAGGCGACTGGCACACTATCATCCTGCCTTGCAGGTATTGGTCTGGCAGGAGGCGTTGGTCAGTGCCCAACCGTTGTATGCCGCCCGGTTGGGCCGGTTGCTGCGCCACCGGTGGTCCGTGCGGCGCCCGTCCGACCGGCGCCGCCTGGCCACCATCGACCGGCAGTTGGCGCTCTTTGATGTGTTGACCGACAACCTGACCGGGGAGGGCTTCCTGAGTGTGGCCCTGCACGTGGTGCAGCAGGTGATGGGCAGAGTGCAACAACACCCCACCTACATCATTCTGGCCGTGCAACTGGCCGATCATCTGGACAACCGGTTTGAAACCCGGGTGGCACAGTTCAGGCAGGTGACCATTGTGCCGTAGCCGGAAGGTATTGGAGATACGCATGGTGCACATTCAGATTGAATTGGACAATCAGCACGCCGAACGGATGAGCTATTTACAGGCAACCTGGCAAAAGCCGCTCCACGAGGTTGTGGCACGATTGATTGACATGGGCTATGCCATGGAACCGGACAATGCCGCACGATTGACAGCATTTGCTTCCGAGGCCGTATTGCGCCGGGATTGGGATACCCCCGAGGAGGATGCGGCATGGGCGCATTTGTGACGGGGGATGGGTTGTCATGCCCTTTCCTTTCTCAGACCTCTCCTCCAATAAACGCCGACCAACATTGGTGTTGGCTGAGTTGCCCGGAGACGATCTGATTGTCTGCCAAATTACCAGTCAGATCCGTCCAGACCCGTTTTCCGTGACACTGTAAACGTATGATTTTATGGATGGAAATATCAATTTGCCGAGCCTGATCAGAATCAGTCGCATTTTCACGGCGGAATCGGGCCTTGTTCTCTACCGCCTTGGCAAACTGAAAAAGGTCAAACAGCAAGAGGTTCATCGTCAGATAGAACGCCTTTTCAGGTTGGATGAATAACGTTCGTGGCGACCAGGAAAGAACAACTGGCAGAAAGGTATCTCGTGCCGTATACAGTAAAATCCACTCAAATGTGATGGGGTCAGATTGATGAATTACCGCACCGATCCGAAGAAGCTGCTCAGTTTCCTGTCCGAAACACCCATCTGCCAAAAGCGCACGAAAAGTGATGCCGGTGACGCGCCGCCCGCGCAACCGTTTGATCTGCTTTGGGCGGCCAAATGGGGAGTCAGTGCGGGTGGGGGTGCCCCGTCACCGGGTGCTGCGCCCAGTCCCGACAGGGAGACTGCCGAAGAGCAACCATCCCGCTTGCAGCTTCTGGAAAACATCGTCGGGGCCATGGCCAATTCCAGCAGTCCATACAACGTCATGGTCTCTGCCGACTATGGGACGGGTAAGACCTCCCTGTTGCGGTGTCTCAAAAATCGGTTGGAAGAGGAAGCGGGACAATTTTTGACCCTGTGGCTCGACATGCCCTCTTTGACAGGCACAACGCCTGCGCTGACGCATGCACTGGTCATGACTGCCATTGTCGACACACTGACCACGGGTGGCATGGCGGCGGTCAAGCCGGGTTGGCAGGCTGCTGTGAAGGAGATCTGGGAACTGGACAAGGCAATGTATGCCCATACTGTTGGTCAATCCAGTCCCTGTCCTTTCAACTCTCACGGCAAATCCATGTCTGGGGATGCTCCGAACACCCGGCAGGAGTACCGGGAAGAACCTCGCCGCAGCAGTCTGCCGGGTGCCACCGTGCCTGAACGGGTTTTCAAGGCTGTCCGTCTGGAAAAAGAGATTACGGAATTTTTGCAAGGAGAAGCCCGGACCACTATCCAGGCTGGTCATGAGTCTGGGGCGGGTTCTCCCCCAACCCGTCAAATGGTGGTGTTTTTGGATGATCTGGATCGTTGCCAACGGTTTGTACCCTACCACGTGATTCGCCTGCTGCTGCGGTTTGGGGGGGTTCAGGGGATTCATTTTGTCTTGGCTTGTGACCAGGAGATCATGGCCGAGGGTGCCAGGCAATGGATGGCCTGTCATGGTCATGGCAGTACGGAGGATGAGCAAACCGCCTACTCCCCTGCTTCGGCCCTGAGTAAATATATCACGCTCCAGATAGACTTGCCGGATCTGGGTCAGCCTGTTACGGACCAAGGCACTGTGCAGTCTGTGTTGGACCGGCTAGAAAAGCAGGCACCAGACCGGGCTGAGAGAATCCAAAAGACGTTGTATGTCTATGCCAGTCTGTATGTACGTCAACACAACGATAGTACAGAAAATCTCAGGAACATTCTCGCTGATTCATATACAAAAAAGGTCTTTATGGATCTGGCCGGCAACGACTATTTTACGATGTTTCTGGTTGCTCTTCTGGAAAATATTGACCCCATAGACTTTATACAGCGTAGCGCCGACGAGCAGGTCCAGAGTTCTTTTTCGGTGTTGGATCAGGTTGTGAAGCAAGGTGGATCTCCATCGGTCATACCAGAAGACGAATTCGTTGAAGAAGAATTGGCAGATGATTCCGGTATGCGTGATGCGCAACACAGGGAATATGGATTGGCAGATGATGCTGGTGCGCGTGATGATCAATCCAAAAAAAACGTATTGATTCCAGCATCGGTTGACAAGGAGACAATCAAGAAGAATGTGGAGGGGGTTGTTTCACAGGGTAAGCCATCCAATGTATATGATTTTCTGCAAAATATTTTAAGATGGAACGAGACAGCAAAGCGATGGGAAGTGTCGGGTGTTGTCAAAAAACTGTCTGGTTTTCTTACTTTGCGTCAGGTAAAAAGCTGGTTTCGCCATATGCTTATGGAACCGTCTCAGGAAGAGTTTTTTCACATGCTGATCAGGCGAAATTTTCCATGGGTTTATCAGTTGAAGGAAAAAAACTGGCCGGGACTGCAGCATTTGTGTTTACTCAGTCGCAACCTGACCCAGTTGGGTGATCCGTATCTTTGGGGTGTGGTGGATAAATATTTTGGGGACCAATTAGATGGCATCCTCAAAACAAACAATATGAATTTCAGTATGCAGGATGTCTGGCCCCGCAAGACCAAAGAGCAGCGTTTGCTGCTGGCCCTCCTGACTGTTACCGACTTTCGCGAGCAGGACAGTTTCCATGGATTGAATCATGTGGTTGATGTGCAAAGATTTCAGCGCCCCGTTGTGAATGTGCATACTGATGATTTTTCCACACCCATTCAGCAACCTGACTGGCCTGCCAATGAAGGAAAAGGATGGGAGGCTCTCTTTGATGTGTTTTGCAAGAAATGGTTCGGGAAGGTTTTTGAGGGTAATCCGGATGAAAAACTTTCTCAACTGGACGATGCAATCGGGGAGTCCCCGGCGCGCAAACATCAAGCGTTCAAAATACTGAACGAATATTACCAGTCAATATGGCCACATCATAAGCGGTTGTTGCGAAAGAACCAGATGGTTTCTGTTTCGCTTGCCAACCTGGGGGATGTCTTGTCAGAAGATGCCCCTGGAGGAGAGCACTTGGCAGTTGTTTTTTTTCAGTTTGCACTGCACCGTGGCGGCGATTCCGGTGTTCGCAACGATTATGCAGAAGCCCTTCTGGACTATCTTGCGGATGACAACAGACTCGAAAATCTTACCCGGGGCCGTGTTTTTGGGATAGATGCGGATATTCCTGGCGATGCTGCTGCCAAGATAAGAGACCAGATCAGGGAAATTTTGAAAGATCCCTCTGTGTGGGATCCGATTGACGAGTTTCGTCGGCAGACTGTTTTCTTCCAGATGGAGAGGGAGTCTTTCAACAAGAAGCCAAGCAGGGACATGGTTCCACATGTACGCGCGGTTGTGAAGGGGCTGGCACCCATGGTCATGCGGGATCTCTATGGGCACAATGGCACTACCCAGATCGTACGCTATCTGGATATCTTCCTGGATCGTGTCCTGGGGATTGGTGCCACTCTTTTGAGTGCACGCACATCTATTCTTCTTCCCTTCTGGGGAGTGGCAGAACGGGAAGCAATAAGTTGTCAAATACTGAATGATTATCCAAACCTGCTGGGACCAAGAGAGATCATAAAAGGTCGACTTGAGATGATTAAGTTGATTGCCAACAATGTGATTGGCCAGTCTGACCATAAATCTGTCTGGGAAGTTGTTGGTGTGGGCCTGAGTCGCTATCTTCTTGGCATACCGTCGTTCGTCTATACGAATCGGAAATATGCGTCACGCATTTTTACCCAGGTCATGGTGGTAGTGGTCAAGCACGGTATTCAGGATGCATCTGTCAAGGCCAGTTTGTGTGCGCTGGCCGCATTGCATTTGTATGGGGAGCCCGATGCAGTGTGGATCAAAAGGGTGAAGTCTGTATGGGACAAGCTCAATTTTGGTCCATGGGAAGATGATATTTCTAATATTACACAAACGCTTTTTTCGCGTCTTTCTGGTGATAGTTCGACATTGCTTGAGAATTATAGAGGATGGTGGACTGATGAGAATGCGCCCATCGAATATTGTACGGATCTTCTTGATAAAATATTTGGCAAAGATTTTCCTGCCATCTGCGATTATGCACAATTCTATGCCATGGACCAGTGGACTGGTGATGAAAGGGAGGGTATGGATGAACAGACCAGAATCATTTGTCTGGGCCTGCCCTGGATGGCGGGTCTTTTCAACACTGGCAACCTGGGAGAAAGAGTGTGATCGATCACAATCGTCCTGCACTGGACACAGAGCGGATCAAGAGTCGGTTAAGGAATGAACTGTCTATTCGGCCGCAGCATTCAGAGGAGATACAACAGTATGTCAGTGATTTTTCACGCAACATACTGTTGTCTGGCCCTGCCGGCAGTGGCAAGACGACACTGGCTGAGGATCTAATGCAAGAACTGCGTGACCAGTATGTCGTGCTCCCTTTCTCCCCTCTGCTGTACGGCGGTATTCAGACACCACCAGCCAAAATTCTCACCAACTTCCTGTCCGACATGCTGGTCAGTTACAATCCTGCCAACCCGCGCGTGAAAAGGATGGTAACGCATTTGGCAGCTGCTGCTGAAAAGGTGCTGGATGGCGTGCCTGGCATAACGGCTGATCTGACTGGTTCGGGCTTGAAAGTGTCTGCAAATGCCGCCAATGTCAAGTCGCTATTGAGAGGTGTTTACAGCCACCTGTTGCCAGCTGGCAAAGAAATTGCGAAATATGTTATCGAGGATCTTGTATGCCACCCGGAGGGTGCACCAACCATGCTCAGTGAGCGGATCATGACCCAACCCGATCATCCCCTGTTTTTGCGTATTCTGGTGTGGTCATTGTATAGTCAGATTGTTGACAGGCAATTTGCTCTCAGTCAGGGAGTCCAACAGGAAAAAAAATTGGGGGTATTGGTGGTTGTCGATGATCTGGATCGTTGTCGACCGGAACAGGCGATGGCGATTATGGATGGGCTGTTTCGATACTTTCTCTTCTGGGGCAAAGGCATTGCCCCCCCATTGCGTACCGCAGCGCGCCATCTTATTCAACAGGGTACACTGCCGATGCAAGAGAAGACCGTCAGCAGCTCATGCAGTTCCGCTCCCTCGCTGGTTCCCATGAACAGTCTGTGGTTGGTGGACGGTTCGGTAATGGAACAGATGTTCCGCAAGGAATATGCCGGTATACCTGACTTTTCCATTGACACCTATCTGTTGCAGACATTCCATGCCCGCATCAATATGCCTTTGATGACCGATACCATTCAGGAAGTTCCCATCCTCTGGAAGAACAAAATGCTTCAGAGTGCGCCATTTAAAACGCGGAACAATCAAGATGATCTGTGTCGTTTGTTAAGTCGGTCACTCGATTACAATATGTTGAAAAATATACGACTGTACAGCAGACTGATTGACAATTGTCTGCTGTACTGGACGCAATATTGCGACAAGACATCGGACGCCTTACCCAATGACGATGAACGCGTCTATGAGGCCCGTGCGATCCTGTTGGGGCTGGGTTTTTTTGAATTTCGCAACCAGGTGGTCTTGCATACGGCATGGTGGCCGCCATTTGTCAATTCTTTGAATAGCGCTTCCTATACCGCAATGGCGACGGCGAGTCACCATGTCTTCCGGTTTGCGTCTGACTATAACCTGCTGACCCTGCTCTCGGATTTGGGAGCGATTCGCTATCAGACTGACAACCATCCCCATTGCTGGGAGTCCATCCCCGCTGGTCAAGAACACTTGTGCAAGATGTCCATCGCGCTGCTGCAGCATGGTTTTTGATCTGCATCGGCTGTCATGATGCGCGGGATGCGGACGGGCCACGTACGGTGTCGTAACACCCGCATCCGTTCCGTCAACAGGCGCCCGACCTACCTGTTGTCCACCATCTCGTACAGCATCCGGATTTCTGCCGGCCAGAGGCTGTCGTCGATGGTCTCCAGGATGAGGGGCATCTCCTCCAGGCGGGCATCGTTGACGATCCGGCGGAACGGCTCGATGCCCAAGCGGCCCTTGCCGATATTTTCGTGGCGGTCCACCCGGCTGCCCAGATCGGGCTTGGCATCATTGAGATGCATGCCCTTGAGATAGGGCAGGCCCACGATGCGGTCAAAATCGGCAAAAAACTGGTCGTACCCGGCCGCCGTGCGGAGTTCATGGCCGGCGGTGAAGGCATGGCAGGTATCCAGACAGACCCCCACCCGGGATTTGTCCTCCACCCGCCGGATGAGACCGGCCAGATGTTCCAGACGGTATCCCAGGTTGGACCCTTGTCCTGCCGTGTTTTCGATCACCGCCGTGACACCACGGGTGGCATCCAGGGCGCGATTGATGGCCTCGCCGATCCGGTCCAGGCACTGCTCCTCGGACAACTGGCGCAGGTGACTGCCGGGATGAAAATTGAGCAGGGGCAGTCCCAACCGTTCGCACCGCTGCAACTCGTCCACAAAGGCCAGCAGCGATTTTTCCCAGGCCGAATCGTCCGGACTGCCCAGATTGATCAGGTAGCCATCGTGGGGCAGCACATCGGCGGGCCGATAGCCCCCGGCCGCCAGATGGTGCTGGAAGGCATCAACCTGCCTGGTGGTCAGGGGGGGGGAGTGCCATTGGCGCTGATTTTTGGTGAACAGGGCAAATGCCCGGGCCCCAATAGCGGCCGCCTGCAACGGGGCATTTTCAATGCCGCCGGCAATGCTGACATGGGCGCCGATGCGCTTCATGCGTTACCGCCGACCTTTTTTCCGGGTGTTGGGCCGCTTGCGTTGTTTGTCCTGTTTCTTGTCCTGCTTCTTGTCCTGTTTCTTGTCCCGCTTTTTGTCCCGTTGCCCGTTCTGTTTGGCCTTTGCCTTGATCGATACCCGCTTGCCGACTTGCTGCAGGCAGGCTTCCCGCTCCTGTCGGGCGCTGGGGAGCATATGGTCGATCATGGTTTGAAATTCATCCACAATGACGCCGGTCTGTTGCTCTGCCTGTCTGGCTGTCACCCCTTTGGTCCGTCTCTTGGCAGGGGGTGGCCGGTTGTCCGGGTTTTGCCGTTTTTCCTGGTCAAGGGAAATGGCCAGGTTATCCTGGAAAAGCTGCTCATCGACCTTGGCCGACTTGCTGAGACGTGCGCTGCTCCGACGGGCGGCAGGGGGCGCCGCTGCCGGGGTTGGAGCGGGGGAAGAGGCCGGCACAGCCGCTTCGGTGGTTTCAGGGGAGGGGCGTTTGTTCATGGCATATGCCTTTGCGTGTTCCGTCAACGGAGAAAGAGAGAGAGGATGACCAGCATGGAAAAGATGATGACACTGATGACCACCCCGGAGAAGGCATCCTTTTTGACATTGTCCATGCGTCTTTCCAGGGTGGTGACCATGCGACCGGACTCGGTGGCGGTATGCACCACGTCCTTTACCTTGCCTTGCAGCCCATCAAATTCGGCCAATTTTTTCCTGATAAGTTCCTTGTCCTCTTTTTGTGAGTCGAGCACCTTGTGCAGAGTCTCCATCAACTCATGCACATCCGCTTCTAACTGCTGGATGCGCTGCTCCTGTTGGGACAGCACATCGTGGGTCTGGGCGATATATTGACCCAGATCATCGACTTGTTCAACGACGGATACCTCTTCCATTACGGTACACCTCAAGTACTGGTGAAATCAGTGGGGGCGGTGCCGGTGGCCGCCTGTTTCACACACAGGGCCTCAGCGACCTGCAGGTCGGTGGGCCGGTTGATGTTGAAAAACGGGTCCGGTGCGTGGCTCGCGACCGGAAAAACGGCTTGTCGATGGGGATGATGCCGAAACCAGTCGCGCAGCGCGAGCCGACCGTTGTCCAGGGCGGCAGTCACTGAGGCCAGGGCCGACCTGGGCCACAGTGCCACCACATGATGGCACTGCCCGGCGCTGACGGCAACCACGGCCTGGTCCCCCGGGCCCCGTTGCAGGGGTTCCCGCAGCCTGTCCGCCAGATCGACGGGCAGGAAGGGCAAATCCACGGCGACCGACAGCACCCATGCCGCGCCTGTGCCAACGAAGGCTGCCTCCACGCCGGCCAGTGGTCCCTGCCCACTGCTGCGCAGATCGGCCAGCACAGGCAGACCGAAGGTGGCAAAGCGCTCCGAGTTGCCATTGGCACTGATCACCATCCGATCCACCTGGCTGGACAACCGTTCCATGACATGGGCCAGCAGCGGACGACCGGCCAGGGACACCAGGGCCTTGTCCACCTGCCCCAGGCGCCGTGCCAGCCCCCCCGCCAGGATCAGGCCGGTGATAGGGGTCGGGGCGGCACCCGCCATCTTCGCAGGCATATTCATGCCTTGCCAGAAAGCATATTTTTAAAAAAAAATCAAGCAAACATTCTGACCTCTCTTCCTTTCTGTGCCGTACACGACCGGCTGGAGTGGTCGGGCGTCCTGGCGGCGCTGCCGGTCAGGCGGCATGGCAAGAGACCGGTTTGCGGGAAGGGTAGGTTGAAAAACAGCCGAAAAGGTGGGAGGATGCCGGTTGCTCGTGCGGTCGTCTGCCGGTGCCGGTTTATCGATGCCATGGGCTTTGATCATCGTTCCGTCCATGTTCACCCCCGGAACACCAACAGGAATTGCGGGTCCAGGGGGGGCACCCCCCTGGCGGGTCCAGGGCAGAGCCCTGGGATTTTGCTGTTGCTGTTGATTTTAAAGGAAAGCTGAAGCCGGTTTTGCTTCAGCGTCCTCAGCATGCGCCGCAGGCAGGCTGGCGAGTTTTGATGCCCTGCTGGCCGAAACGATGATCAAGGCCGGCGCCCTCAGCATGCGCCGCAGGCAGGCGGGTTTTGACACCCTGCCGGACGCAACGC
>JAMOAX010000079.1:0-13731 GCA_039908555.1 Magnetococcus sp. DMHC-8 | reverse complement strand
GGTCCAGGGGGGTCACCCCCCTGGCGGGTCCAGGGCAGCGCCCTGGGATTTTGCTGTTGCTTTTCAAAAAAGCCGAAGCGGTTTTTGCTTCGGCACCCTCGGCATGCGCCGCAGGCAATCTGGCTGTCCAAACAGCCGAAGCGGTTTTTGCTTCGGCACCCTCGGCATGCGCTGCAGGCAATCTGGTGGTTCTGGAACGGCCTGTGTCTGTCAAAATCAGGTTGGTTGACCCGCCAGGTGAGGAGTGCCCGGTTCCGATTGATCGGCCCATAAAAAAATTTTTTCATCAAAATATTAGCATTTCATCATTTTCTGATTGTGTGTGTCGTTCGCTCTGTTTAGAATGCCCCCGTCGATCTTTGTGGTATCCGGGGGTGTGCGGCAGTGGTCGGCGTACAGGCATCGGTCGGTCCGGTTTTGGTGTGTCTTTTGAAACCTCTCGTCAAGGAGTGTCGCATGAGCAGCGAAGACAGTTCCCAGGGAATGGCGTTGAATACGCCCATGCTGAATGAGTTGGAATCGGGTCCATGGCCCAGTTTCGTGAAGGACCTCAAGGAATATTCCAAGAAGAAGCCGCAGATCGTGCAGCTTCTCAACCAGTTGGAGGAGTCCTATGAGAACAAGTGGAACTATTGGTTGGGCAAGATCATCAATGTGCCGGGGTATGGCGGCGGGGTGATTGCCCGGGTGTCGGAGAAGGCGGACAAGTATCCGGCGCTGGCCAACTTTCACACGGTGCGTGTCATTGAGCCCCCGGGTTGGGTCTACAGCACGGCGGCGCTGCGCAATCTGGCCGACTCTGCCGAGCGCCATGGCGCGGGCATTTTGCAGTTGCATGGCATGTCGGGTGACATCCTGCTGTTGGGTTTTGACGACAATGGCTCGATGAATGTGGCGGAAGACCTGATGAACGATGGGTGGGACATCGGCGGGTCCGGGGCAGCCATGCGCACGTTGCAGTGCTGCGTGGGTCAGGCCCGCTGCGAGATGGCCTGCTACGACACCATGAAGGCCACCAAGTTTATCACCGACAGCTTTATCGAACTGCTGCACCGTCCCGAGTTTGTCTACAAGTTCAAGTTCAAGCTGTCCGGTTGCGGCAACGACTGTGGCAATGCCATTGTGCGTTCCGACATGCCGATCATCGGCACCTGGCGCGGTCCCATGCAGGTGAACCAGGCCAAGGTGGCCGAGTTCATCGATGAAAAGGGGATGGAATACCTGATTGACAATGTCATCACCCGTTGTCCCACCCGTTGTCTGTCGGTGCGGGGCAAGGAGCTCAAGGTGGAGGATGCGGAGTGTGTCCGCTGCATGCACTGCATCAATGTCATGCACAAGGCCCTGAAGCCCGGCAAGGATCGGGGTGTGACCATCCTGGTGGGCGGTCATCGCACCCTGAAGATTGGCGACACCATGAGTTCCGTCCTGGTGCCCTTCATGAAGCTGGAGACCGACGAGGATCTGGAAAACCTCAAAGCGTTCATTGAGCGGGTCTGGGAGTTCTGGAACGACAACGGCATGGACCACGAACGGATCGGGGAGTTCATTGCCCGGGTCGGCATGGCCACCTTCCTGGATGGTGTCGGTCTGGAGCCGGATGCCCGGATGATTTTGCGGCCCCGCACCTCTCCCTACATCAAGTTTGAGGAATTGGCCCCCGCCCGTTTTGGCGGTGAGCAGGTCCAGAATCCGAAGGTGTGGAATCGGGAGACAGAAGGGCCGGAGACCGCCGACTGAGCCGTTGCGACCTTCTCGTGTTGGCATCTTGACAAAACTTTTGGGAGATTGAAAAACGATGAGCAACAAGCCGATGGCGCCGAGAGACCAGGGTGCGCCTGATTATACCCAATACCTGCATCCCCTCATGGCCAAAAACTATGGCAAGTGGGATTATCACGAGCGGTTGCGTCCCGGTGTGCTGGTGCATGTGGCCGAGAGCGGTGACCGGTTGTACACGGTGCGGGCCGGTTCCCCCCGGACCATGAGCGCCGACACCGTGCGCAAGGTGTGCGATGTGGCAGACAAATATTGCCAGGGGTTTGTCCGGTTCACCACCCGGGCCAATATTGAATTTTTGCTGGGTGACGAGTCCCAGTTGGAGGCGTTGATCCACACGGTGGAACACGACCTGGGCTGGCCGGTGGGTGGTACCGGGCCTTCGGTGTCCAACATTGCCCACACCCAGGGTTGGCTGCACTGCAACCTGCCGGGCACGGATGCCGCCGGTTCGGTGAAGGCGATGATGGATGACCTGATCGACGAGTTCAAGACCGAGTCGTTCCCCAACCGGGTGCATATTTCCACCTCCTGCTGTCAGATCAACTGTGCCAGCCATGGGGACATCTCCGTGATTGTCCAGCATCATCATCCGCCGCGGATCAACCATGACAACATGCAGATTTGCGAATTGCCCAAGGTGGTGGCCATCTGTCCGGCGGCGGCCATCCGGCCGGCGGTCGTCAATGGCAAGGAGAGCGTAGAGGTGGTGCAGGAGAAGTGCATGTATTGTGGTGCCTGTCATGGGCAGTGCCCCAGCATGGAAATTCGCGATGCGCAGACCGACACTCTCTCCATCTGGGTGGGCGGCAAGATGTCCAATGCCCGTTCTGCGCCCACCTTCATGAAGCTGGCGGTCTGGGGTCTGCCCAACAATCCGCCCCGATGGAAAGAGGTTTCGGAGGCTGTGCGCCGCATTCTCAAGGCCTACAAGGAGGGCGGCAAGGATTGGGAGCGGTTGGGCGAGTGGATTGAGCGCATTGGTTGGCAACGGTTTTTTGAGAAGACCGGCTTCCCCTTCACCAAGTATCACATTGATGACAGCCCGGAGGCGTTGTCCAACTTGAATCGGTCCGCAATGGTCCGTTTGTAACAGGGGTTGAATACGAGGCCATTTTTGGGCACGAGACAATCGGGCGGAAGGAGTCATCCATGTTAGTACCAACTATCTTGACCAAGGATTTTACCAGGGCAGACCTGGAGCCGAGTTTGCGCAAGGCCGTTGCCGAAGAGGTGGTCGTGCGCAATGGCAGCAGCTGGAAGTGTCCCACCTATGTCCAGCGTCTGCCGCCCTGCAAGGATGCCTGTCCCAGCAGCGAGGACATTCGTGGCTATCTGACGGTGATCGCGCAGGCGGGTCAGTACAAGCTCTCCCAGGACGCGGCCTTGGACAAGGCCTGGGAGATCCTGACCGACAAAAATCCCATGCCGTCCACCCATGGACGGATCTGCCCTCATCCCTGCGAATCGGGGTGCAACCGGCAGCACAAGGAAGATGGCGCGGTGGCCATCAACAATATGGAGCGGTATATCGGGGATCACGGGCTGCGGAGGAAGTTAAAGTTCAAGAAGCTGACCGACGAGCGCAAGAGCCAGAAGGTGGCCGTGATCGGTTCCGGTCCGTCCGGGCTTTCCTGTGCCTATCAGATGGCGCGCCGGGGTTATCCGGTGACCATTTTTGAGGCCTTCGAGAAGGCGGGTGGAATGTTGCGGTATGGCATTCCCTCTTACCGGTTGCCCGATGCGGTGCTGGATGCCGAGATTCAGAACATTCTGGATCTGGGGGTGGAGTTGCGGTGCAACACCCGGGTGGGCCGGGAGGTCTCCTTCGAGCAGATTCGCAAGGAGTATGATGCGGTCTATCTGGCGTTGGGTGCCCACAAGGGCAGCAACATGGGCATTCCCGGGGAGGATTCCGCCAACGTGTTCACGGCGGCCTCTTTCCTCAACCGGGTCAATACCGGGGCCAAGGTGGAGATCGGCAGTCGGGTGGTGGTGATCGGTGGTGGTGACAGTGCCATGGACGCCGCCCGGGTTTCGCTGCGTCTGCAGACAGAGCTGTTGGCGGCGGAAGAGTCGGGTGACGAGGACCGTTATGCCGCGGCGCGTGAGGCCATTGACCAGGAGGCCCGTCTGGAGGAGGAGGTGGTTTCCACGGAGAAGACGGCGGTGGATTCGGCCCGCATTGTGCGTCGGGTGGCTGGCAAGTCGGAGGTGACCATTCTCTATCGGCGGACCCGGGACGAGATGCCGGCCATTGCCAAGGATGTGGACGAGGCGGTGGAGGAAGGGGTTCGGTTTGAGCTGCTGGCCGCGCCGGTGGAGCTGGTAACCGAGGGCGGACGGGCGGTGGCGGCCAAGTGCATTCGCATGCAGTTGGGTGCCCCCGACCAGTCCGGGCGTCGTCGTCCCGAGCCCATTCCCGGTTCCGAATTTACCATTCCCTGCGATACGGTCATCATGGGTATCGGACAGGTGCCCGAGTTGGAGGAGGGCATGACCGGACTGGCCAACAAGTGGGGCTGGATTGCGGCCAACAATGCCCATGAAACCAATCAGCCTGGTGTGTTTGCGGGTGGGGATGTGCTGGGGTTGGGCATTTCCACGCGCTCCGTGGGGCAGGGGCGGCAGGCGGCGCGGGCCATGCACAGTTTCTTGAAGGGGAGTCGGCATCAACTGCCTCCCAAGGTCAAGTCGGTGCGGGTCGAGGAGATGCGTCTGGATTTTTACAAGGCCATGCCGCGCAACGAGGAGCAGCGTCTGGATGTCGAGGAGGCCATCGACGGCTTCAAAGAGACCACCATGACCATCACCACGGAGCAGGCCATGGCGGAGGCCAAACGCTGCATGAGCTGCGGGCTTTGTTTCGCGTGTGATCAATGCCGGATTTTCTGCCCCCGGGAGACCATCCACCGGGATTTGAAGCGGCCCCAGGGTCAGGTCATGTTTACCGACTATACCCGTTGCAACGGGTGTCATGTCTGTTTCCAGGCCTGTCCGTGTGGATATATTCAGATGGGCATGGGGTTGTAGCAGCTCAACCGAGTGGCTGCGGGTCCAGGGGGGTCACCCCCCTGGCGGGTCCAGGGCAGCGCCCTGGGACTTTGCCGTTGCTGTTGCCGTTGTTTTTCAAAGGAGCCTCAGCCGCCTTTTGCTGCGGCGCTTTCAGCATGCGCCGCAGGCAAGCTGGCAATTGCCGTTGCTGTTGCTGTTGTTTTTCAAAGGAGCCTCAGCCGCTTTTTGCTGCGGCGCTTTCGGTATGCGCCGCAGGCAAGCTGGCGATGTTAGGATGGTTTTTCTGTCAAAAATAGAGTTGTCCCAGTAGTCGGCAGGAGTGTGGAATCGTTCCCCTCCTGCCTTTTTTTGTCCGGTTTGTATGGGGGATGGAGACGCATGACGACACCTTTTGATGTGAACGACGAAGCGGCCTACCAGGCCTGGAGAGAACAAAAACTGGCGCACCGTCCGGCCACGCTGGGTGAGTTGCTGGTGGAGATTGTCGACCCGTTTGCCATGACGTCCGGGGAGGTGGAAGGCATTCTGTCTCGCTGTGCCCGGGCCAACATGGCGCTGTTCCGGTGGGTGCGGCCCGAGGCGGGGCGGGGCAATCCGTTGCCTGCCATCACGGCCCAACTGGGGGTCAACGACCTGGACCGCAACCTGGGGGCCGGCGAGGAGGGGCTGTCCGCCCTGACGCCCGGCGGATCGGCCTTCAGCCCTTTTGCGGCCTATATTCCGTACCGGGCCGCCGCCATCGGTTGGCACACCGACGGTTATTACAATCCGTCGCACCGACCGGTACAGACCCTGTGTTTGTATTGCGAGCGGCCTGCCCAGGCAGGGGGTGACAACGAACTGTTGGATCATGAGTTGCTGTATATCCGTTTGCGTGATGCCCATCCGGAGGCGGTCCGGGCCCTGATGGTGCCGGATGTCATGACCATTCCCGCCCGTTTGCATGCGGACGGCGCCGTTGCCCGTCCTGAGCGACCGGGTCCGGTATTTTCCGTCACGCCGGCCGGTCATCTGCACATGCGTTTTACCAATCGCACCAAAAGCATTCGTTGGCGTGAGGATGCGGCGACCGGGCGGGCGCTGGCGGTGCTGCGTGAGTGTCTGGCCGCTCCTTCCCCCGACATTTTCCGGGGTCGGCTGGAGACAGGGTGGGGCTTGATCAGCAACAATGTTCTCCACACCCGGGCTGCTTTTCAGGACCCGCCGGATGCGCCCGCCCGCATTCTCTATCGGGCCCGTTATTTTGACCGGTTGCCCGCATCGACCTGATCGACGGCCCCGCGCAGGCGGGGCTGAATCATCTCACCCAGACACCCCACCACGCCGGTATTGCGGGTCCAGGGGGGTCACCCCCCTGGCGGGTCCAGGGCAGCGCCCTGGGACTTTGCCGTTGCTTTTCAAAAGGGCCGCAACCGGTTTTTGTTGCGGCGTTTACAGCATGCGCCGCAGGCAGACTGGCGCGTCTTGATACGCCGCTGGACACCACGATGATCAAAGCCGGCGCTTGACCTCCCACCGCGCCAGTATTCTGCCTGCCGCATCCAGCAACCGTGTCACCTGCGCGCTTCCCTGCACGCTGTTGCCCATCCGGATCTCTTCGGCGGAGAGGATGTCCGGCAGGGTCAAACTCTTCTCCCGGGCGCACAGTCGTTCCCGGGTTTCCGCCCGCCAGATGCTGGCCAGCAGGCCATCTGCCAACGGGGGCAGATACCATTGCCCGGCCAGGGAGACGGCGATGGCGCGGATGCTGCCCTCCGTGACATGGCCGAGGGCGTTGAACCACAATGCTTCCTGTTGCCCTGCGGCCCTGGCCCTGGCCAGGGCCAGGTCGAAGGGTTGGCGACGGCTGGTTTTGTGGCGCAGCAGGGGGTCATGGCGATCCACCGGGTGCGGGGCGATGCGTACCGACAGGCTTTGGGGAGCAACCGGGCAGGGCCGTGGCTGCAGCGTGAAGGTGCCGGCCAGATCCAGCACCAGCCGCACGACCAGATCGGTGGGCGTTTTTGCCAGCCAGCGGGCTGCCTGCCGGTGGATATCCGTCCTGATCTTATCGATATCACAAGAAAATCCCAACGCCCGGGCCGAATGGTGCAGACGGGCCAGATGCTGCTCCAGCCGGACGATCTCGCCGGTTGGTGTCAGGCGCATGGTTTCGAGCAGCTGCAGGGGTGGGGGGATTTCCTGAAGAAAGCGGCCTTTGTCGGCGATTTCCGCCCACTCCCGTTCCCAGGCCGAATCGGCGACGATGCCCCCGCCCAGGCCGATGCTGCCCGCCTCCCGGCCCTGCCAGGTCACGGTCCGAATGGCCACATTGCTGATAAAATCCCCACCGGGCCGGGCAATGAGCAGGGTGCCGGTATAGAGGCCCCGTGGCCGTTGTTCCAGGGTGCGGATGATCTCCATGGTGCGTTGTTTGGGGGCGCCGGTGATGGAGGCCGCCGGAAAGAGGGCGGCCATGAGCCGGTCCCAGGTCATGCCGGGCTGTTGCCGGCCCCGCACGCGGCTTTCCAGGTGCTGCACCGTTGCAAACACCCGCCGCTCGAACAGGTGGTCCACCTGCACCGTCCCGGTCTGACACACCTTGCCCAGATCGTTGCGGGCCATGTCGACGATCATGACATGTTCGGCACGCTCCTTGGCGGACTGTTCCAGGGCTTTGCCCAGCGCCGCATCGGCGTCCGGGTCGGCCAGTCGGGCACAGGTGCCTTTGATCGGGGCGGTCAGGAGTTGTTCGCCGGTGCGTTGCAGGAAGAGTTCGGGGGAAAAGGAGGCCACGGTGAGCTGGTCGCAGTGCAGCCAAGCGGCGTAGGGATGGCGATGAGCTGCCTGCCAGGCCAGGAACAGATGGGCCGGGTCGGTGGCGGACAGACGGGCGGCGAGGGTATAGTTGACCTGATAGCTGTCGCCTGCGCCGATATGGGCCAGGATGGTGGCCAGGTCCTGCCGGTATCGGGCCGGTTCGATGGCGGGTTGCAGGGTGGGCAGCGGAGGTGGCGCCAGGGCGGGGAAGGTGACGGCCTCGGCCTGGGCAAAGACGGCCAGCCAGACCAGGGGCAGGGGGGTGACGGTCGATACCGGCAGACCGAAGGCCGCTGCTGCCTCGAAGCCGATGAAGCCCGCCACCCAGTGGCCGGCCAGGGCCTCCTGTTCAGCCCGGCGCAGGGTATCGGCCACGGCTGCGGGTTCTCGGGTGTGGTGGATGCGCAGGGGGTGGTGCAGCCAGAGGGGGGTTTCCAGTCCGACAAAATCAAACAGCAGATTGGTGTCGGACTGGAGTCGATCAGCGGAGAGCAGGCGTGCGCACATGTATTTCTCTTCCCACCGGGCATCATACCGATTTCATGCCCTGGGCCTTGATCATCGTTTCGCCCATGCTCACCTCAGGGAACTGTGCCGGGATTGCGGGTCCAGGGGGGTCACCCCCCTGGCGGGTCCAGGGCAGAGCCCTGGGACTTTGCTGTGGCTTTGCAAAAGAGCCGCAGCCGCTTTTTGCTGCGGCGTTTTCAGCATGCGCCGCAGGCAAACTGCCGAGCACCCTGAATCCCTGGTTTACCCAGCAGATTGGCTCCATGTCATGACTACAAGCCAGCGAACCCCCGCCAGATTGCCTGCATCACAAGCCAGCGAACCCCCGCTAGATTGCCTGCGGCGCATGCTGAGGACGCCGAAGCAAAACCGGCTTCGGCTTTCCTTGAAAATCAACGGCAACGGCAACGGCAAAGTCCCAGGGCGCTGCCCTGGACCCGCCAGGGGAGATAATCTCCCCTGGACCCCATAAAACTTTACCCGCCAAACAACGCATCCCGAAACATGTGCGATTTAGATCACGCCCCGATTGGCCAGGGCGTCGTAGGGGTCCACGTGCAGGCGGCGGATGCCCAGAGTTTCGGTGCTGATGTTCATGGCAATGCCGATCAGTTGGGCAAAATTCATCTCCGGCAGGCCGATCGGTTGTCCGACGACCTGTTCGGCGGCATGCTGGTAGGCCCCCATGGCCATGTCGCACAGGGTGCAGGGGGTGATCATCAATTCGGCGCCGGCCCCCTTGGCGCTCAGGCAGTTTTTGGCCACCATGGTGCGCATTTCGGTGGCGTCCGACAACATGACGTGAAATCCGCAGCATTTGTCATGGCCGTCGTAGGCCACCGGGGTGCCGCCCAGCAACCGGATCAGGCGGTCCAGGTGATCGGCCTCTTCCCCGGCCTTGGAGTCAAAAATTTCCGCCGGGCGCAGATTGTGGCAGCCATAGAAGGGGGCGACCCGCAAGCCGTTGAGGGGGCGTTTGATCTTTTGCCGCAGCACCTCCGGGTCCACCTGGTCGGTGATGATCCAAAGCAGGTGATGGACCTGGATGGTGGCCTGGTAGGGGCGCACGCCGGCCTGGACGATGACGTGATTGATCTTGTCCAGCAGCTCCGGTTCCGTTTTGAAACGGTGGTTGGCATAGGTCAGGGTTTGCAGGCAGGTATTGCAGATGGTGGCCAGATGATGGCCTTGCGCCTCCGCCTCGGAGAGAATGCGGGCCGCGACCGCCAGGGCGAAGGCCGGCTTGCTCTCCCGCAGACTGACCGCACCGCAACAGGTGGCATGGGGCATGGGGTGCAGGATGATATCGAGTTCCCGGGCGACGGCGTGGGCGGCCCAGTCCGCCTCCTTTTGCACCTGCTTGGCGGCACAACCGGGATAATAGGCAAATTCCAGAGACATAATCTTTCTCCTGTTGCATTGCCCCTATTCGGGGACAACCTCTTTGGCTTTGGTTTCCACGTCGATGGGATGTTCTTCCAGCAACTGGTAGATTTTGTGCAGCTCTTCCACCCCTTGCGCCACATGCGGGAAGGGCGAGGGGATTTTGCCTTTTTTCAGCAGATGCCAGGCCGTGCCCAGTTCCGCAATGGAACCCATGATGCCGACCGTGCGTTGCAACAGCGTGAATTCGTTCAAATCACCCCATTTCTGGATATCCTCATGGAAGGCCAAGGCGTGTTTGACTGCCGGACCGTCGACGAATCCGGCGGCCATGCCGCGGGTGCGCAACTTGACAATGGCCTCCATGGGTTTGACATCCTTGGGACAACTTTCCACACACATGGCGCAACGGGTGCAACTCCACATCATGGCGGGTGCGGAGAGGGCCTGCAATCGGGCGGTTTTTTGTCCTTCCCGCGGGTCGGAGACAAAACGGAACGCCTTGGCCAAGGCCGCCGGTCCCACAAAATCGTCGCTGACCTCTTTCATGGTGCAGTCGGAATAGCAGCACCCGCACATGATGCACTGGGTCACATGATTGACCTGGTCATAGGCCGATTTGTCCAGGGTATGGGACTGTTCCGGGCCATCCTCCAGGTAGGGTTTGATCTGATGGACTTTGCGATAGAAGGGGCCGATATCCACCACCAGGTCCTTGATGACCGGTTGATTGGCCATGGGGGCGAGCACCACCACCCCGTCCCTGGCCACTTCACCCACGTGGGTTTTGCAGGCCAGGCGGGTGCGACCGTTGATTTTCATGGCGCAGGAACCGCAGATGGCCGAGCGGCAGGACTGTCGGAAGGTCAACGAGCCATCCTGGCTGCTTTTGAGCTCTTCCAGGGCGAGGAGAACCGTGGTCGTGGCGCTGACCTCCAGGGTATAGTCCCGGTAGTGGTGCACCGGAACACCTTGCTCGGTTTGCCAGTTGCGTTGAATGCGGAAGGTATAAACGGGCATGAAAGCCTCCATTGGCGAGCAGAAGTCGTGAAATCCCCCTAGTAGGACCGCACCATGGGTTCATACTCGGGCAGTCCCACGGTTCGTACCGCCTCGTGGGAGAGGCGCACCTCTTCTTTGTGGGCATCCCAGTGGCTGATGGTATGTTTGCGCCAGTTCTGGTCGTCCCGGTTGGGAAAGTCGGTGCGGGAGTGGGCGCCGCGGGACTCCTGGCGGGCCAGGGCCCCTTTGGCGATGCACTCCGCCAGGTCCAGCATGTTGCCCAGTTCCCAGGTGCGGAGCAGGTCCACGTTGAACACCTCCGACTGGTCCTGGACGCTGACCCGCGCGTACTCCTGCCGCAGGTCGGAAAACAGGGCCACCATGGCCTGCATGCCCTCCAGGGTGCGGAACACGCCGCAATGGAGATTCAGGGCCTGGGCCATGCGGGCGTGCAGGGCGGGCGCCCGCATACCCTGTCCCCGTTTGAGGGTGCCGATCCGTCCCTTGACCTCGACCACGGCGGCCAGGGGAAAATCACGTTGGGTTTGCTGTTTGACATACTGGCTGGCATGCTGGCCGGTAATTTTGCCGAAGACGATGGTATCCAAGAGGGAGTTGCCCCCCAACCGGTTGGCCCCGTGGACCGAGACGCAGGCCGCCTCGCCGGCGGCGAACAGGCCCGGCAGGGGTGAGGCGCCAAACTTGTCGGTGCGAATGCCGCCCATGGAATAGTGGGCCGTCGGCCTGACCGGGATGGGTTGGTGGATGGGGTCCACCCCTTCCAGGTCGATGGCGAGTTGGCGGATTTGCGGCAGGCGTTCCAGAATTTTTTCGGCGCCCAGATGGCGCAAATCCAGGAAGATGGCGCCATTCTGGCCGCGTCCTTCGATGATTTCCGTCTGCTCGGCGCGGGATACCACATCCCGCGAGGCCAGTTCCCGTTTTTTCGGGGCATATTTTTCCATGAACCGTTCGCCGCTGCTGTTGATCAGGTATCCCCCTTCGCCCCGGGCGCCTTCGGTCACCAGGATGCCGGTGGTCAGCAGGCCGGTGGGGTGGAACTGGACAAACTCCATGTCGGCCAGGGGTGCCCCGGCGCGCAGCGCCAGTGCCATGCCGTCGCCGGTGTTGGTGGTGGCGTTGGTGTTGGAATAGTAGACCCGTCCGTAGCCGCCGGTGGCCATCAGCACCCCTTTGCCGCCCACCGGGAAGACCTCGCCGGTCTTGATGTCGTACACCACGGTGCCGGCCACGTGGCCTTCGTTGTCGGTCACCAGTTGCAGGACGGAACACTCTTCGTAGACCATCACTCCGGCCTTGACCAGTTGTTCCCAGAGGGTATGCAGCAGGACCTGGCCGGTGCGATCCGCCGCGTAGCAGGTGCGATCAAAGCTGGCGCCGCCGAAGGGGCGCTGGGCGATCAGACCCCCTTCCAGGCGGGAGAAGGGGGTGCCCATCCGATCCATCTCCAGGACCGCCTCCGGGGCCTCCTGGCACATCAGTTGGATGGCATCCTCGTCGCCGATATAGTCTGCGCCCTTGACGGTGTCGAAGGCGTGGGACTCCCGGGAATCCTTGGGATTGATGGCTGCGTTGATGCCGCCCTGGGCAGCGCAGGAATGGCTGCGCAACGGGTGAATCTTGCTGATGATTGCCACGTCGATGCCAGCCTTGACCCCTTCCAGGGCGGCCCGCATGCCTGCCAGGCCGGCGCCGACGATAATCAGGTCATGATTTCTCATCACTCCTCCTTGCCACTTGCTGTGTTGCGTCCCAGGACGATTTCCTGTCTGTCAAGAATGGTGACAGACAGTCGCTCATGCCGCCATGAAATGACGCGGTCTGTTGCATTCTGAATGAATGCCAGCTAAAGGTCCATCTTTTTTCTTGATGCAGTCGTCCCGAACGGAGCCGAACATGCCGCAGGCAGAGCAGATCGCAGGATGGCAGGCGCTCAAGAGTGCTCTTTGCCGGCAGGCCCTGGTCGAGGGTTTTGCGGTGGCAGGGGTGGCGCCTCCCGGGCCGCCCCCCCATGCCGACCGGTTGGTGCCGTGGTTGCAGGATCATGCGCATGGCGGGATGGCCTGGCTGGCCCGGCAGCCGGAACGGCGTGCCGATCCCCGGCATTTGTTGGCAGGATTGGGCAGTGTGCTGGTGCTGGGGGTCAACGACCGTCCGGCGGGCGATCCTCTGGCGCCCGGTCGGATGGCGGGCCATGGCTGGATTGCCGCCCATGCCCGCCATCGGGATTATCATGAGCTGCTCCAGGAGCGGCTCAGGCGACTGGCGGCGTGGCTGGAGGGAGAGTTGGGGCGACCGGTGGCCGGGCGGTTGCTGGTGGACACGGCGCCGATCCTGGAAAAACCTCTGGCGGGGGCGGCCGGTCTGGGGTGGCAGGGCAAGAACAGTCTGTTGGTGTCGCCCCGTTTTGGTTGCTGGTTGTTGCTGGCTGAACTGTTGTTGCCGTTGCCTTTGCCGCCGGACCGGCCCATGGCCGACCATTGTGGCCGCTGTCGTCGTTGTCTGGATGCCTGTCCCACCGATGCCCTGGCCCAGCCTTATCGTTTGCATGCCCGGCGCTGTCTGGCCTATCTGACCATCGAGCATGCCGGTCCCATCGACCCGCCCGACCGGGTGGCCCTGGGCAACCGGTTGTACGGGTGTGACAGTTGTCTGGCCGTCTGCCCCTGGAACCGTTTTGCCCCGGTCAACCGGATGGCGGAGCATGCGCCCCGGCCATGGCTGTTGACCCCTGGATTGCTCGACTGTGTGATCCTGGACGAGGCCGCCTTCCGGGCCCGCCTGCAGCACACCCCGGTGCGGCGGATGGGGTGGGTGCGTTTTTTGCGTAATGTGGCGATTGCGTTGGGCAATTGGGGGGCGCCGGCGGCCTTGCCGGCGCTGGCCCGTCTGTTGTGGCATGAAGCCCCTCTGGTGCGGGGGCATGCCGCCTGGTCCATCGGGCGGTTGGCCGGGCAGCATCCGGGGGAGCTGTTTGGCGGGGAGCCCCGTCGCCTGCTCGACGAGCGGACGGGACTGGAGGAGGATGACTGGGTGCGGACCGAGCTGGAGATGGCCCGTCACGTCGTGATGGATCGGTCCGGTGGTTGAAACGACTGCGGGTCCAGGGGGATCATCCCCCTGGCGGGTCCAGGGCAGCGCCCTGGGACTTTGCTGTTGTGTGCCCGGCATGGCACACATACTTGGAGGTGAAAGTCCTCTACAGGCCCGGTAAGGGGAACTGTT
>JAMOAX010000251.1:0-2711 GCA_039908555.1 Magnetococcus sp. DMHC-8 | reverse complement strand
GCACAACTCCCCCACCGACAGCGCCCTGCATCTGGGTGCCATGCGCTTTGCCGAAGAGGTGGCCCGTCAAAGCCATGGACGGGTGCAGGTGACGGTGCACCCCTATCAGGAACTGGGCAACGATGATCAAATGCTGGAAATGGCCAGACAGGGCGCCCTGGACATCCTGCTCACCCCCACCGCCAAACTCAGTGTGGCAGTGCCGGCCATGCAGTATGCGGATCTGCCCTTCTACTTTCCATCCCGGGCAGCCCTCTACCGCATGCTGGATGGGGAACCGGGCCGACTGCTGCTGGATAAACTGCAGACCATCGGCCTGGTGGGGGTGACCTTCTGGGAAAACGGTTTCAAACAGTTTACCGCCAACCGTCCCATCCGTTCACCAGACGACTTCAAGGGATTGAAGATCCGCACCATGAAGAGTCGTATCATCATGGAACAGTTCTCGGCGATGGGTGCCCAGCCGGTGTTGATCGATTTTCATGCCACTCGGCAATCCCTGGCAGACAGGGTGGTGGATGGGCAGGAAAACCCCCTGGTGGCCATTGCAGGCATGAAAATTTACGAGGTACAACCCCACCTGACCTTGAGTCACCACGGTTATCTGGGCTACGTCCTGACGCTGAGTGCACCGGCCATGCAACGCCTGCCCACCCACATCCAGGAGTTGCTCATGGACACCGGACGTGCCCTCACCCCCTTTGAACGGGCCGAAACTCAACGCCAGGAGGAACGGTTTTTGGAACAGATCCGCCAGGCCGGGGTCCAGATTCACACCTTGAGCAGCGCGGAACGAACCCGCTTTGCCGAAGTGCTGGCCCATCTGCCTCGCCAGTTCGAGCCCGTCATCGGACCCGACCTCCTGGCCAAAACCGAGGAGTTGCTGAGCCTGGAGCGACGAGGGCAAGGCACCTTGCCGGAGATCCTGGTGGGACTGGATGCGGATCTGTCCGTCGCCGGTGTGCAGGCCAGTCTGGGCATCCGGCGCGGGGCCCTGCAGGCCATCACCGAGATCAATGCTGCCGGTGGGGTGCTGGGACGCCCCCTGGCACTGCTCAGTCGGGACAACCATGCCCTGCCCTCCCGCGGCGTGCAAAATTTTGTGGACATGGCGGCCTGGCCCGAAGTGGTCGCCATCATGGGTGGCCAGTTCAGCACCATTGCCGAGCAGCAAAGCCGCGCGGCCCAGCGACTGGGCGTGCCGTTCCTGGTGCCGTGGGCCGCAACCGCCGAGGTGGTGGAACACGGCCAGCATCCCAACCAGGTGTTCCGTTTGTCGGCCAACGACCGACTGGCCGGTCCCTTCCTGGTCGATGCTGCGGTGCGACGCTCCAGCAAAATCGCCCTGATCCTGGAAAACTCAGCCTGGGGACGGGGCAACCACGCCGCCATGACCCGCCGCCTGCAGCAACTGGCACTGGCGCCTGTCCAGGTGGTCTGGTTCAATCGGAGTGATACCGATTTCAGCCGGGCATGGCAGGATCTGCGACAGGCCGGTGCCGGGGTCGTGCTCCTGGTCGCCAACGGTGCAGAAGGCGTCGCCATCATCAACGAAATGTTCAACCAGGCCACTCCCCTGCCCATTGTGGCCCATTGGGGCATTACCGGCAGTGCACTCTTCTGGCAAGGGGTGGCACACCATGCCGCCAGACTGGATCTGGGTGTATTGCAAACCTTCTCCCCCTTTCACAGCCCGCGCCCCCAGAGCCGGCAGTGGCTGACCGGATATCGACAACTGTTCAATACCCATTCGGACCATGAGGTGATCGCTCCAAACGGCGCGGTCCATGCGTATGACCTGGTCCATCTGCTGGCCAAGGCCATTGCCCAGGCCGGCACCACCGAACGGGCCGCCGTGCGGCAGGCCATGGAGACTTTGACCGAACACGAAGGGGTCGTCAAACGCTACGCACCACCCTTCACCCCGGAGCATCACGATGCCCTGGATGCCAGCGATTATTTCCTGGCACGATTCAACCAGCAGGGTGTTCTGGAGCCTGTCCAGCCATGACCGTCACCACTGCCTCGCCCGGCATCACCCCACCCCGCAGCATGCGCAAGCGGATGATCGGCCTGTTTGTGCTGTTCGTCACGCTGACCGTCGGCACCCTTACCCTTCTCACCACCCTGTTTCTCAGCCGCCACATGGAACAGGACCGCCGCAACGACCTGGTCAACATGGCGCGCCATCATCTGCTGCGGATGGAAGAACGGCTTGCCCTGCTGACGGAACACACCCGGCGCCTGGCGGACAACCATTTCATCCTCAATGCCCTGATGGACCCACAGGGCCAGGGGGGGTATCTGCCAAAAATTGCCGCCAATTTTATCGCCGGGCGGGATGTCATGACCTTTGCCCTGGTGGACTTTGATGGCAATCCGGTCTTTGAGCAGGGTCAAAAAGTACCCGAGTTCAACCGGTCACCGTCCCTGCGCCAGGCCCTGAGCATGGGACGACTGGTCACGGCCATTGATGCCACGGGCCAACGCCTGGAAATGGTGGTGCCGGTACAGTACTACCAGACCATTCAGGGCGCCCTGCTGGTGACCTTCGACCTGCAGGCCATGGCGCAACACCGCCTGCCGGTCGGGAAGCACAAATCCGGCGCAGAAGAGGTCGTTTTTACCTGGATGACGAAGGATCGTATCCTGTTCACCATTCATCAGGCGTCCCAACAGGCGTATCTGACGGAAGAGTTCATGGCAGACCA
>JAMOAX010000078.1:0-14093 GCA_039908555.1 Magnetococcus sp. DMHC-8 | reverse complement strand
CCCAGGATACCCACCTCCAACGCCAACTGCCCCCCGCCTGCCTGGTCCACCTGCGCCCGGATGCGGTCGATCAGGACCCGCATGTCCCGTGCCCGGGCGCCGCCCCGGTTGATCAAAAAATTGCAACCGGGTGACATCGTGCTTTTCCTGGGAGCGGGCAGTATCACCAAGAAGGCCCGTCACTTTGCCGGTCCTTGACATCTGTCAGAAAATCCGGTCTGATCTGTCCCCGCCGGCAGACAGGTCGGACCGTTTTATTATCTTCCAGAATATAAGAAAAATAACGTGTCACACCACCTGGACAACTGGATTGCCGGACTGAATGGACCTATACTGCAGGACGTGCCTTTGTCGGCACGGACCACATGGAAGATAGGCGGACCGGCCCGATGGCTGATACAGCCCGAAAATGTGCCGGACTTGCGGCGTTTATTGGCCTCCTGGCCAGTCGATCTGCCCCGGCTGGTACTGGGAGGCGGCAGCAATTTACTGGTTGACGATAACGGCTTCCGTGGGGTAGTCTTGGACCTCACCCGTCACCTGAACCGGTTGGCCATCGTAGACGATTCCCGTGCGGATGGGGTGTTGCTCCAGGCCGACGCCGGGGTCGGCACCCGTACCCTGGCCCATTTTGCCCGCAGCCATGCCCTGACCGGGGCAGAGTTTTTGGGCGGCATTCCGGGCAGTGTGGGCGGTGCCCTGCGCATGAATGCCGGCGCCTACGGCGGGGAGATGCGCGCCATTCTGGTGACATGTGATCTGCTGGATGGTCAGGGGGCGTTGCATACGCTGCCGGTGCAACAGTTGGGCATGGGTTATCGGACCACCCAGGTGCCGGCGGATTGGCTGTTCCTGTCGGCCCGTTTTGCCCTGCAGCGCGGCGACCCTGTCGTGATTCGCGAGCGGATGCGCACCCTGAACCGCGCCCGCCGGGCCAGTCAGCCATTGGGGTTTCCCTCGGCCGGCAGCACCTTCAAGAATCCGCCGACCGGGCCCAAGGCCTGGGAATGGATTGACGCCGTGGGCCTGCGGGGCGCCCGAGAGGGATCGGCCCAGGTTTCCGAGCAACATTGCAATTTTTTGATCAACCGGGGCGGCGCCCGGGCACGGGACATGCGGGTCCTGATCGACCGCATCCGGGCGCGGGTGGACCAGGCAGGCGGGGGGCAGTTGGCGTTGGAGGTGGGTATCCTGGGTCCGTTTGGCCCGGTCACGGTGTGACGGGCAGCGGGCATATCGACGTGCAGACAGACGGATGGACAGTGGACAACACAGGCACGATTGGCGTATTGCTGGGCGGTTCCTCCTCGGAGCGGGCGGTGAGCCTGCGGAGCGGGGCGGCCCTGGTGGCGGCCTACCAGCGGCTGGGCCGACCGGTCGTTTCCATCGACACCCAGTCGGGTCGGGCCCTGCCCGCCGCCCTGCTGGAGCACGCCATCGACGTGGCGGTGATCGCTCTGCATGGTCCCCTGGGAGAAGACGGCACCGTACAGGGTTTGCTGGAGGTCATGGACATTCCCTACTCCGGTTCGGGGGTGACTGCCTCGGCCCTGTGCATGGACAAGGGGCTCAGCAAACGTCTGTTCCACAGTGCCGGCATAGCCACTCCGGCCTGGGAGACGGTGCGCATGACGGCCGGCCAGCCCCAACCGGCGGCGCAACTGTCACGACTGATGGAGGACTGGTCGGGCAGCTCCCTGTTTGTCAAGCCTGCGACCGCCGGCTCCAGCGTGGGCATCCGGCGGGTGGCTGGCGTCGCCGACCTGGCATCGGCCATGACGGCCGCCATTGACGCCGCAACGGCGCCGGGCAAAGAGGCCGACATACTGCTGGAACAGGAGGTGGTCGGCACGGAAGTCACCCTCACCATCCTGGACGGCGAACCGCTGCCGTTGATCGAAATCCACCCGACAGAAGGGTTTTACGACTACCTGAACAAATACACCCCGGGCCGCACCCGCTATCTGATTCCCACCGAGACATTGTCGACCGGGGCGGTCCGGACGGCGGTGGAGACCGGCCTGGCGGCGGGTCGCTTGCTGGGATGCCGGGGATTGCACCGGGTGGACATGATGGTGGACCAGGCCGGCTGCGCGTGGGTACTGGAAATCAATACCGTGCCCGGCCTGACGGAGACCAGTCTGGCGCCCCGGGCCGCCGCAGCGGCGGGATTGACCTTTGATGCCCTGGCAGAGCGTATCCTGGCAGGCGCAACACGGGAGTAGCGTTGTACAAGCACATTGCCCTGTCGTTGCTGGTTGGCCTGATCGTGGCCGCCGTTTTTGGCTGGCGCGAGGTGAACAAGCCGGGCTGGTTTCCGTTGCAGGAGATGCGCATTGCCGGTCTGGTCAATACACCGGTTGCCCAGGCCTCGGAGGCGGTAGGCGTGGAAAAAGGGGCCAATCTGCTGGGCGTCAACCCCAGGACGATGCAGGTTCGCCTGGAAAGCCTGCCCTGGATTCGTTCGGTGCACGTCAAGCGGCAGTTTCCCTCCACTTTGTCCGTGCGCGTGGTGGAAAAGGTGGCCGTGGGGATGGTCCGGGAGGATGACCGTCTGTTCCTGGTGGATGAGTATGGCGTCAACATCAAGCCCCTGGAAAAAAGCGACCCCCTGATGCTGCCCATCATCGTGTCGGCCCCGAGTGAAGAGAAGGCAGCCCAGGTGGTCTGGCTGATCAACCTGCTGGCCAGGCATGCCTGGCTGCAAGGCCGCATCTCGGAGGCCGTGAGCGCGCCCGGCGGGCGCTGGACCCTGTACACCAAGCAGGGGGTCCGCTTGTTGCTCTCCCGCCGCACGGACCAGGAACTGGCGCTGCTGAAGCGCCTGCAGGACCAGTATGCCATACTGGACCGCAAGATACGCCAGGTGGAGTTGCGCATCCCCGGCAAGGCCATGGTCCGTTTTGCCCTGTAGTCCCTTTTCTTGATCGTCAACCCTTTCGTCGGGATGGCGTTTGGTGGTAAGAAGGGCATCGGAGGTTTTTGCCTGCCGAGGGGGGCTGCCTCAGGAGGGTGTTGCGGCGCAATGTATATGATCTTCTTTTCCGGAATGGACATGTGATGCCCATACAGGACCAAAATCTGATCGTCGGACTGGATATCGGCACAACAAAAATTTGTTGTATTGTCGCGGATCTGCAAACCGATGGTCGCCTGGATATCATTGGCGTCGGCAGTCATCCATCGCGGGGTCTGCGCAAGGGCGTGGTCATCGACATTGACTCCACCGTGGAAAGCATGCGGATGGCGGTCGAGGAGGCGGAGATGATGGCCGGCGTGGAGATCAGGATGGTCTACGCAGGCATCGCCGGGGGGCACATTAAAAGCGGCAACTCCAACGGGGTGGTGGCCACCAAGGACGGAGAGGTCACGGCCAGCGACATCCAGCGGGTCCTGGATGCTGCCCGTGCCCACAACATTCCCATGGACCGCGAGATACTCCACATCATCCCGCAGGAGTATATCCTGGATGGTCAGGATGGTATCAAGCAGCCGTTGAACATGTCTGGCGTGCGGTTGGAGGCCCGGGTGCACATTGTCACCGGTGCGGTGGCGTCGGCGCAAAACATCATCAAGTGCGTCAACCGTTGCGGTCTGGACGTGGGCGACATCATCCTGGAGCAGTTGGCCTCTGCCGAGGCAGTCCTGACCGCCGACGAAAAAGAGTTGGGGGTATGCCTGCTGGATATCGGGGGCGGAACCACCGATATTGCGCTGTTCTGTGAAGGACACATCAAGCATACGGCCGTCCTGGCCATCGGCGGCGATCACCTTACCAATGACATTGCCGTGGGTTTGCGCACCCCGACCCGTGAAGCGGAGCTGATCAAGCGCAAATACGGTTGTGCCCTCTCCTCCCTGGTCAATCCGGAGGAGGTCATTGAGGTACCCAGCATTGGTGATCGCAAGGCCCGTTCCCTGGGCAGGCACATCCTGGCCGAAATTATCGAGCCCAGGGTGGAGGAACTGTTCACGCTGGTCAGTCGGGAGATTGCCCGATCCGGTTTCGAGGAACAGTTGGCCGCCGGGGTGGTCCTGACGGGCGGGTCATCCATCACCGAAGGGATGGTGGAGTTGGCCGAGGAGGTCTTCAACAAGCCAGTGCGTCGCGGCGTGCCGCAGGGTATCGGCGGCTTGACCGATGTCGTCAACAGCCCGGTGTATGCGACGGCTGTGGGGCTGGTGCAGTTTGCCAGCCGCAATGAAAAGGAGCTGTCCAGACAGATGGCACCGGCGGGTGGGCAGTCGGTGCATGGCATTTTTCATCGGATGCGTTCCTGGCTGGGGGACATTTTTTGAATGAACATGGCAGCGGATCGCATGCCGCCGGTGCCTGTGATCGCGTTATGGGTGCGGGAATTTTTCTCCTTGGGGGAGTTCGATGATAATCGAAGAGTTTGAAAACAACCAAATGGATGCGCGTATCAAGGTGATTGGCGTCGGCGGGGGCGGCGGCAATGCCATCAATAACATGATCCAATCCCAGTTGGATGGGGTGGAGTTCATTGTGGCCAATACCGATGCCCAGGCTCTGGCGCGCAATCTGGCACCGACCCGCATTCAAATCGGCGAAAATGTCACCCGTGGCCTGGGGGCCGGCGCCAAACCGGAGGTGGGCATGCGGGCGGCCGAGGAGAGTCATGATCGCATCCGCGAGGCGTTGACGGGCGCCGACATGGTGTTCATCACCGCCGGCATGGGGGGCGGCACCGGCACGGGAGCGGCACCCATCATTGCCAAAATCGCCAAGGAACTCGGCATCCTGACCGTGGCGGTCGTGACCAAGCCCTTCAACTTTGAGGGCAAGCGCCGCTACCGGTTTGCCGAAGAGGGACTGGATGAACTGCGCAAGCATGTGGACACCGTCATCACCATTCCCAACCAAAAGCTCCTGGGGGTGGTCGGCAAGAATACGACCATTCTGGAGGCATTTCGTCGGGCGGACGATGTCCTGAATCAGGCGGTGCGCGGCATTACCGATCTGATCACCGTTCCCGGTCTGATCAACGTGGACTTTGCCGATGTGCGCACGGTCATGGACGAGATGGGACAGGCCATGATGGGCGCTGCGGAGGCCAGCGGCGACACCCGTGCCCTGGATGCCGCCACCCATGCCATTTCCAGCCCGTTGCTGGATGATGTCTCCATCCATGGCGCCCGGGGGGTGTTGATCAATATTACCGGCGGTTACAATCTTTCCCTGCAAGAGGTCGATGAAGCGGCCACGGTGGTGCGTGATATGGCCCATGAGGATGCCATTATCGTCTTTGGCGCCGTGCTGGACGAGGCCATGGAGGATACCGTGCGGGTCACCGTGGTGGCAACAGGCATTGGCACCGCCGAAAAGGTAGCCTTCCCCGGCAAGAAAGAGACCACCAGCTCCTCTTATTATCCCCAGGTATCGCAACAGCCACGTCGCTACTCTGCGGCCGCCGCCGCAGCCGTCGCCCCCCTCCGCAGCAAAAGCGGTCCCCCCACATCTGCCCAGGAAGAGATCAGGGATCGGGCCAATCGCACCGCCAGACGACCAGTCAACCTGGAGCAAAATCTCGATCAGGTCAACAGCGAAGACTCTTTTGACGTGCCGACATTTCTCCGTCGGCAAATGGATTGAGCCGCCTGCCAACGTAAATATTTGTACAGGGGATGCCTGACCGACGTCCGGTCGGTCATCGCGGTTCCAATGGTCTATCGTACAATTTTTTGCCAGTCAATACAGTGATTTGCGTGCGCCTTCGTCCGGATTCAGCCCGGGCGATGGCGCCTTTTTTTGGCCCGCCACCGGCCACCTGATGGGCCCGGTTGGCAGGGTTTTGCATTTTTTGCTTCCCTTGTGGGGAAAAAAAACGTACCATTCCGTCTCCTTGGATAAATCATGTACCGTGTCTGTCTTTTGGCACCGGGATTGCTGAAATGGTTTTCAGGGTTAACGGAATTCTCGCAAACAGGCGCCAGAGGGCCTCTAAGAGCAGATTCCTTGACACCCGCAAGGACAACGAACCCAAATATTATGACACGTGACGGGTGTCTCGCCGGGGTAGGGTTGACGGTCCTGTACAAACAAAGCACCGGGCCAACTTTATTTAACTGGGATCTGCCAAATGATTTTTCAACGGACCTTAAAGAACACCATTCGTTGCACAGGAATCGGCCTCCACAGCGGGAAAAAGGTTTACCTCTCCCTGCGTCCGGCTCCGGTCAACACCGGTATCGTTTTTCACCGCACGGACATGAAGGGAGCGTTGGTCCCGGCCAGGGTGCAAACCGTGGTGGATACCCGCCTCTGCTCCAGCATTGCCAACCAGGATGGTGTTCGGGTGTCGACGGTGGAACATTTGCTGGCCGCCTTCGCCGGTCTGGGTGTGAACAACGCCTATGTGGACCTGGATGGCCCGGAAATTCCCATCATGGACGGCAGTGCCGCGCCTTTCGTCTTTTTGATCCAATGTGCCGGCATCGTGCAGCAAAAGGCCTACAAGCGCTGGCTCCGCATCAAACGGCCCATTTCGGTCACCCAGGGCAACAAAAAGGCCTCGTTCGAGCCATGCGACCGCTTCCGGATCAGCTTTCTCATCGATTTTGATCACCCCCTCCTCTCCGAACAAGGCGAGGATCTGGATATCACCGAGACCACCTTCATCAAGGAGATCAGCCGGGCCCGCACCTTCGGCTTCCTGAAAGAGGTGGAGCAGCTCCGATCCAACGGGCTGGCACGGGGTGGGTCATTGGATAACGCCATCGTCATGGGTGATTTCCGCATCCTGAACGAAGGGGGATTGCGTTACGAGAAGGAGTTTGTGCGGCACAAGATCATCGATGCCATCGGCGACCTCTACCTCCTCGGTCATCCCATCATCGGCCACTTCAAGGGTATCCGTTCCGGTCACGCCCTCAACAACATGCTGCTGCGCAAACTCATGGCCCATGCCAACGCCTGGGAGTTCGTGGAAGGCGAACGGGTTGCCCAGTTTTTGCAGGGCGAAGCCGATCGGCAGTCGGTGGAACGTCCTGCCCCCATGGAGGCGTTGGTCCCTGCCATGGGATTGTCGGCTTAGGGCGTGTCCAGCATTCGGGGCGCGGCCCCGAACCCCACCAGGGGCTCCGCCCCTGGACCTCACCAGGGGAATGGTCCCCCTGGGTCCGCGGCAATCAGAAAAAAGAGGATCGGGGCAGGCTGGGTGTGCGCTCTGCTGATTGCGGGGTGTACGGCCACGGAGGAGAAACAGGTGCGATGCGAGGGGGTGCACCTGTTTACCTGCCAGGAACGCAAAGCCTTGACGCAACCCGGCGTGATCCAGCAGGCCGCCCTCTTTCCCCAGGGCAACAGGCTGTACGCCAAGGCGGAACTGGACCAGCATTATCTCAAACAGCTCACGGAATTTTTGAACAGCGGGGAGCCTCTGTGGGCGACCTACCGCTTCCGGCTCTATCGTCTTCATGCCTGGTTGCCCGACCTGCGTATCGGTCAGGTCTTTCTGAAACGGCGGGTGCGCCTGCGCCTGATCACCCGCCGTTTTGAAATGCTGGATGGACAGACCGGCCAGATGCAATATACGGGCAATCCGGAAGAAGCCATGGGCTTTCTGGGCGCCCCCCGCTATGTCCCCCTTGGCACCCTGCAAGACAGGCAGCTCCCGACCGACCGGTCGTACCGGTTGAACGTGGATCTGACGCTGGAGCACCAGGATCTCCCTCACCTGTTTCATCTGCTGGACCAATGGTTCCGCTTTGGTCAGTCCAGCCTGTTCCGCTTCCAAACCACCTACACACCATGACAACCTCTTCCAAGACATTGAAGACCTGGATTTTGCCTCTGTTGTTCGCGGTGGTGGTCATCACCGTGCTCACCGGGCAGGGGTTGCGGGGCATGGCGACCATGGAGAGCGGCAAGTATGGCATGCTGTTCCTGGTGCTGCTTTATGTCAACCTGTTCCTGGTGCTGGTGCTGGGTATTCTGGTGGTCCGCAACCTGCACCGGCTGTGGCTGGACCGACGCCAAAGACGGACCGGCTCCCGGCTGCGCACCCGCATGGCGCTCATGTTTGTGGCGCTTTCCCTGGTGCCCACCCTGATTGTGGCCATCCTGTCGGTCAATTTTCTCAACCGGGGCGTGGACACCTGGTTTTCGGAGCAGATTTCCCATGCCCTGGAAAAGTCCCTGGAGGTCTCCCGCGCCTACTATCGGGAGAACCAGCGGGTCGTGCGCCATGACGCGGAGGCCATCATCCGCAACCGGGCGATCACCACCGCCCTGGCCCTCCAGGATGACGAAGCCGCTTCCAAGGTGCTGGAGGTGGAACGGGAAGCCCGCGGGCTGGACGAGATCACCATCTTTCGGGCCGACGGCACCCGGATCGCCAGTGCCGGCAATCTGCCCTTTGATCCCATTCCGGACCTGGCCCCCCTGCTGGACGGCTCCTCCCGCTCCCTGTTGACCACCAATGACAGTGGCGACCGGGTGCGTGCCTTCGTCCGTCTGGGCGACGATCTGTTTCTGGCGGCCGGGCACTGGATCGACCGGCAAATTCTGGGCCAGATGGATATGGTCGAGTCGGTTTATGTCCATTATCACCGGCTGCGAGCCTCCCACGGCCTGCTGAAGGCCAATCATACCGTCACCCTGGCCCTGATCTCCCTCCTCCTGCTGCTGGCGGCCATCTGGTCCGGCCTGCATATCGCCGACGAGCTGACCGACCCGATCACCGAACTGGTGGTCGGCACTCGCAAGGTGGCCATGGGCGATCTCTCCGTCACCCTGTCAGTCACCGGCGATGATGAACTGGCCACCCTGATGGCCTCTTTCAATGCCATGACCCAAAAACTGACGGAAAACCGGCAGGAGCTGCAGAGCACCAACGCCCTGCTGGATGAACGCCGCCGTTTCATGGCGGCCATCGTGGGCAATATTTCGGCAGGTGTGCTCAGCGTCAACCGGCTTGATGAGATCACCCTGATGAATCCGGCCGCCGGTCTCCTCCTGGATCGCACCCCGGAACAGGCCATCGGTCAGCCTTTTGCGCAGGTCATTCCCGAAGAGGTGCTGCAGGCGGTGCACACCCTGCTGCAGCAGGGCCGGTCCAGACCGGTCCAGACGCTGCGCGGAGGGTCGAATCACCCCTCGCCCTGGAGCGGGGAACAGGAGGAGATGCCGCCCCCCGCCAACAAAAATGTTGCGATGCAAATCCAGCTGCAGGGACCGGAAAAACCCAAAACCCTGCTGGCACGCCTGACCTTGCTGGAGGACAGCGAGGGCGCCAGTCGTGGTTTCATCCTGACCTTCGATGACCTGACCGAGGTACTGATTGCCCAGCGGACCCATGCCTGGAGCGAGGTGGCCCGGCGCATTGCCCATGAAATCAAAAACCCGCTGACACCCATTCAGCTCTGGGCACAGCGCATGCGCCGCAAATATCTGCTGCCGGCGGACAAGGAACGACGCGACTGGCGCGTCCTGGACGAGGGTACCGAGACCATTATCAACCAGGTGGAGGAGTTGCGCATCCTGGTCAATGAATTTTCCACCTTTGCCAGACTGCCCCGTCCCAACCTGCAGGAGGCCGATCTTTCGGCCACGGTGGGCGAGGCCCTCCGCTTGCATGCCACGGAGTTGAAAAAGGTGACCGTGACGACCTCCTTTACCGAGGCCGCTTCCCATTGCCCCCATGACCGGGGTCAGATCAAGCAGGTGATCACCAATCTGATCAGCAACGCCCTGGCGGCCATCGCGGAACACGGTGCACAGGCCCATCTGGCCATTTCCACCGAGGTGACACCGGACGGTGGCTGGTTTTTGTTGCAGGTTGCCGACAGCGGCGGCGGCATCCCGCCTGCCAACCGGGATCGGGTCTTTGAGCCCTATTTTACCACCAAGAAAAAGGGCACCGGCCTGGGACTGCCCATTGTCAAAAAAATTATCGAAGATCATGGTGGTGCCATTCGCATCACGGACTCCCGGTGGGGCGGCACCCTGGTGGAGATCCAGCTACCCTTGCGCACGGCCGCTTTTCCTGGATAAATCACTCTCCCGACCATTGTCACACCGCCAAGGGGCTGCGAGTCGCTGATCATGAATCACACCGTTTTGATCGTGGACGATGAAGAGTCCATCCGCACCAGTCTGCGGGGCATTCTGGAGGATGAACAGTATACCGTCCTGGAGGCCCCATCGGGGGAGTCTGCCCTGGCACTCTTGGAAAAACAACCGGTTGCCGCGATCCTGCTGGATATCTGGATGGAGGGCATGGATGGGGTGGAAACCTTGCGCCGCATCAAGACCCATGGGGTCGGCAAGGAGTTGAACAGCGATGTGCCGATCATCATGATGTCCGGCCACGGAACCATTGAAACCGCCGTGACGGCCACCAAGGAGGGGGCCTACGACTTTCTGGAAAAGCCCCTCTCCCTGGAACGCATCCTGCTGTTGCTGGGACGTGCCATCCGGGAATGGCTGCTGGTACGGGAAAATCGTGATCTGCGTGCCCGGGTGGAAGGCGCCCCACCCATGATCGGCAACTCTCCTGCCATGCAGGCCCTGGAGCAGCAGATTCGCCGGATGGCACCGACCGACGGCTGGGTCCTGCTCACTGGAGAGAATGGCACGGGCAAGGAGGTCGCGGCCCGTCGGGTCCACGAACTGTCGCGGCGCGCCAGCGGCCCGTTCATCGCCGTCAACTCTGCTGCCATCCCGGAAAAATCCATTGAAACGGAGCTGTTTGGCCGGGAAAAAAGCGGTCCGAACGGGGGGATCATCGTCCAACCGGGCCGTTTCGAGCAAAGCAATCACGGCACCCTGTTCCTGGATGCCGTGGGCGACATGCCCCTCAAAACCCAGGCCAAAATATTGCGTGCCCTGCAGGAGCAGCAGTTCGAGCGGGTGGGTGGACAACAACCCATCCAGGTGGAGGTGCGGGTCATCGCCGCCACCAACAAAAATCTGGAAGAGGAGATTGCCGAAGGCCGTTTCCGTCAGGATCTCTACTATCGACTCAATGTCATCCCGCTGCACATTCCTCCCCTGCGAGAGCGTCGGGAAGACATTCCCTTGCTGGTGGCGCATTTCACTGCCCTGCAACAGGCCAACATGGCACAAACAAGGCGTTTTTCCCAGGAGGCACTGGGAATACTGCCCAATTACCATTGGCCAGGCAACGTGCGGGAACTGAAAAATCTGGTGGAACGCCTGTTGATCATGGCCACGGGACCGGAAATCGAGGCCAGCGATCTGCCGGAATTTCTCTGCAAACGGGAGGTGTCGGA
This sequence comes from Magnetococcus sp. DMHC-8, assembly GCA_039908555.1. Classification (GTDB taxonomy): domain Bacteria; phylum Pseudomonadota; class Magnetococcia; order Magnetococcales; family Magnetaquicoccaceae; genus Magnetaquicoccus. Next base: position 2,837 of record JAMOAX010000078.1, on the reverse strand, counting down.
CACGGGCCATCCCTGGCATGCCCTGTTGGAACAAAACCTGCGCGATGCCCGGGAAATGTTTGAACGTGTCTATCTCAAAGCCCAGTTGGACCGGCAACAGGGCAACATTTCCCGCACCGCCGAAATCATCGGCATGGAGCGCTCGGCCCTGCATCGGAAATTGAAAATGCTGGGCTTGGGATAAGGGCCTTGATCATCGTTTCGGCCAGCAGGGCATCAAAACTCGCCAGCCTGCCTGCGGCGCATGCTGAGGATGCTTTTTTCAAATCAACAGCAAAATCCAATAGATCTGCCATGGACCCGCAATCCCTGCATGATTGCCTGAAGAAAGAGGTGACCGAAACGATGATCAAGGCCCACAGAAACACCCTGTTCCAGAGGACTGAAACTTGAACGTAACGATTGTGACAACTGGCAGAGCCGATTATGGATTGCTGTATCCCCTTATCAAGGAACTCAATGCCTCCGACTGTTTTGACCTGAATGTGGTGGCGACGGGCACACATTTATCGCCATTACATGGCAATACAATCAGTCATATACAACAGGATGGATTCCAGGTGTCGCCCGTCGAGATGACCGCCCATGGTGATTCGGAGGATGCCATCTGTCATGCCATTGCCACCGGGTTGGTTGGCTTTTCGTCCGTTTTCCAGAAATCTCCACCCGATTTGATTATTGTGCTGGGGGACCGCTACGAGCTGTGGGCGATATGCATGGCAGCCGTCATCCACAAAATTCCGATTGCCCACCTGCATGGTGGTGAGTCCACTTCCGGGGCGATCGATGAGTCGATCCGGCACTCCGTCACCAAAATGTCCACGTTTCACTTCGCATCCATCCCTGCCTATGCACAAACCATCATCCAAATGGGGGAAAATCCCGATCGGGTGCACGTTGTGGGGGCATTGGGAATCGATAACATCAAAAACATGCCGTTGATGAATATCGAGGAAATGGCTGAATACACCAGCATTGACTTTACAAGGAACAATGTCGCCCTCATGACATACCATCCAGTCACCCTGGATGAATATGCATCGGCGCAACATCAGATTCAGGTCATTCTGGAAGTGCTTGTCCAAAGAGATTTGTTGATACTCGTCACCATGCCCAATGCCGATACCGGCAACAATAAAATTCACGAAACAATAGAAATATATTGCCAGAAACATCCGGAAAAATTTTTGCTGATCAAAAATCTGGGACAGCGGGCGTATCTGAGTGCCATGAAATATGCCAAAGTCATGATTGGCAATTCTTCCAGCGGCATCATCGAGAGCGCCTCCTTCCAACTGCCAGTCGTCAACATAGGCGACAGGCAAGGTGGACGATTCAAGCCATCCAATGTCATCGACTGCCAATGCTCGCCGGAGTCCATCACGGCCGCGCTGGACAAAGCCTTGTCCGTTGATTTCCATCACGCCATTGCCGGCATCGACAATCCGTATGGTGATGGAAATTCTGCCAAGAGAATTGTGCAGCTGCTGGAATCAATAGATCTTTCTGATAAGACAAGACTGGTCAAAAAGGAATTCCACCACAGGCCCTGACCCGCCCCGACCCTGCCTATCGATGACAGGAGGTAAACCGGGCGCGCATTTCGCCTACATTGATGATGCAAATGGTATGGCCATCGACACGAATCAGGCCCCGTTCTGTCAGCTCCCGCAGCAGGCGCGACAGGGAGGCCGGTTGGACAGAGATGTGGGCGGCCAGCACCTGCTTGGGAATGTTCAGGGTGATCTTGTACTCCCCCAACGCCTCGTCCGGCACCTGGTCCAGCAGATAACGGACAAACCGGCAGGGGGCACTTTGCAGACTGATGCCGTCAATCTCCTGCAATTGGCTCTGCAAGCGACAGCTCAACAACCCCAACAACCGGAAGGTGGTCTCCGTGGATTCGCGCAGGATGCGCAAGAACACCGAACTCTTGAAGGCATACACCTCACTGGGCTGCAGCGCCGCAGCATGGACGGGGTAACGGTTTTTTTGCAAAAACATTAACGCCTCGCCAAAGGTCTGACCAGGATTGACGATGCGCAACACCTTCTCCTGCCCCTCATCGGAGAGCAAAAACAGTTTGATGATCCCCTTGGCAACCAGAAAAAAGCGATCAGCCTGCTCCCGTTCCGCAAAAAGATACGCATCCCGCTTCAGGGACAGAATCACGGCATCCCTGCGAACTGTCTCCCACTGGGAGGACGACAGGGCGGAAAAAAGCTCCGACTGACGGATGATGGTCTCTTTGAAAACCGGACGAGCCATGCCATGTCCTTCTGCTATGCGGCAAGCGCCAACGGGCAGCGCACCCATACTCCACCCCACCCTGCCGGATGGTCACCGATCGCTGACCGACGCCCACCATGCTGACATGCCCGCTTCACCATATCAAGGAACGCCATCCAGGCCTCCGCACAAAATGCACATCGACCGGCCCATCCCGGCGTCCGGTCGACACAGTTGGCGCTGTTCGCCCGGACGAAACTGTGCTACAGTGACGGTCGGGTTGGTGGACGGCAGGCCCGTTCACCTGGGCGGTGACGTTGCTCATCCTGCGGGAGAACAGCCAGATCCATGAAAGAGATCACACATCTGACACCGGAACAGATCCGCACGGTCGTTGAAGGTCTGCCCTTCTTTGCCGCGTTCACCCCGACCGAACAGGCCATGTTCGCCGGCGAGCACACCCGCCTCGTCTGCTATCAGACCGGCGAGTTTTTGATCCAGGAGGGCGAGGATGATCATGGCCTGTTCATCCTGCTGCAGGGAGCGGCCAGCGTCGTCAAAGAGGGCACGGTCATCCCCCTGGCCATGCTGGGGCCAGGAGATCTCTT
>JAMOAX010000250.1:0-2745 GCA_039908555.1 Magnetococcus sp. DMHC-8 | reverse complement strand
TGTTGCGGGTGCGGGGATCTGGACAGGCGTTGGCCTTGCGCCACAGAGCGGCCAGGGCATGGGTGGCACGGGGAAGGAAAAAGTGGTGAACGTTGGTGAATCCCTTTGGAGCAATCCTTGAGCCGTGGTACATCTCTTCAATGGGGAACCGGTTGGTAGGTACTTCCGGCGGGAAAGGTTCACTGCGGATGCGGTCCAGGAGTTCCAGGTCAAATGGATCGGGCTGCTTTTCGAACCGTTTGCTGCCCACCTTGTAAACAATCAGGGAAGGACGGAACCTGACCGTGTGCCAGGAACCACCCAACGCCGGATCGATTCGCATTTCTGGAACACGTTCCAGGTTGTCCTTGTTCAGTTCTTTGGCACAATGCGGGCAAGGAAACGTCTCTCGAACCCGTTTGCTCTCTTCGTCCAAGGCCTCATCCAGAAAAACCACTTCTCCGGCGCAATTGGGGCAGGCAAAGACTTCGCTCCAGACGGTGTATTCAATACGGCCCTTGACTTGGCCATCCTTGGAGTGATGGGTTTCGTACATCCACCCCAATTCTGTGGCCACCTCGTCCAATATTTTCCGTCCCGCCCGAGCAAATGCCTGGACATCAAAGGGGAGGTTGTAATTGGCAGCGATAAAGGTGGCTGCCGGGGAGAGATCGTTCAGCACCACCCGACGCGCCCCCCAACGGGGTGGCTCCATGCCTTCTTTTGCCCAGATTTCCTCCAATTGTTGCCGATACGGCGTCGGTGCGCTGCCGCACCACTGGGCCGCCACCCCGGTCATCCCGGAACCGCAAAACCCGTCCAGCACCACGTCACCCGGTTCGGTATAGTGCAAGATGGATGGCACGATGGCCAGATGGGGCACCTTGGTATGATAGGAGTGGGCCTTGTAGAGGGGGTCGGTCTTGCCCTCACTGACATCCACGGCAAATGGGTTGCGCATATAGGCAACCGTTGCATCGTAGGGCTTGCCATAATGGCGAACGAAATCCTCCAGAAATGGATTGGGGCAGGCGGTGTAGTACGGCGGGTCGGACAGTGCCAGGATGGCCTCATCGGAACCGATGGGAAACCCCTCAATCTTGCGAAACACGGGGTCTTGCAGCCTTTCCCGTAACTTGTCGAGGAAAAAGGCACGTCGGGCAGCGTCGTTCTCGAAGGTCAACCCGAGGCATTCGACGGGACCAGACGTATGAGGATCGTCCAAGGGTTCATTCGCAAACAGGTCGCCCATCTTGCCGTGCATCATGCTCTCCGAAAACAAGTGACTATTTATTGAATTTTATTGATCATACCGAGCCATCTTGTCCAGGGTTTATGTGGTGTCTCCTGGAATTACGTGCGGTTTACGTGCGCGCACGTATTTTTTATGTGCGCGCTCATATATTACGTGCGCCGCTCGTAAACGGTCCCCTTGCCTTTTCCCGCAACCATGACCTTCTCCTCCTTGACCAAACGGTTGAGTAGGCGGGTTGCCTGATAGGGATTGATTCTGCACAGATCCGCCGCATCAGCCCGCTTGATGGAACCGTGTTCCTGGATAAACCGCAGCACCATCTGCTCCTGCTGGATCGGATCAAACCCTGCCTGCCGGATATAGTCGGCTTGCTGTCCTACCTTGCGGTAGACGTTGGCACTTAAGGTATAGGTGCGGCCACGAGCGGTTCCGTGGGCCACCAGCAAACCGGCTTCGATCAACCGTTCCAAGGCAGAGCGGGTTTCTGGCTCCGACTTCTGGGTGGATACAGACAATTCCGCCGTCGTCAGTCGTCGCTCCATACGCAACCGGGAGAGGATAATCAGGCTGTCCAGTGGCAAAGACCGCGAGGAACGATCCTCTTCGCGGATGACCAACTCCAAAAAATTGCGATCCGAATCCGCATCACTCATGCGGAGGACAACCGAGGTGGCGTCCGAACGCCCATAATCCGGTGACGGGCGGCCATAACGCAACAAACCCTCAAAGATCCGGTCGATGCCCCGCCCGGTGCGTTCGGCCAGACCGATCCGCTTGGAGATGTCGGCCAACAACGGATTGCGGGGACGCGGTTCGGTGACCAACAGGTTGTTCAGGGTCACGCCTTCGACGAAGCCACCTGGATTGGAGATGGACAGACCGTCATCATCAATGCGCACATGGACGGCACCCAGCCTGGAATAATCCCGGTGGACCAGGGCGTTGACCAACGCCTCCCGAAACGCCCGGCGTTCAAAATTGGGTACTGGCACCCGGAACAGGCCGATCTGCACCTCGTGTTCCGTTACCCTGGCGGCAAACAGACGCTCCATCTCCTCGAACAACTGCAAGAGCGGCTTACGGAAAAACTCGTTGACACGAACCTCGGTTCCTTCCAATACCTGAAAAGCGGCCTCATGAGCGGGTACATGCTGTCGCAACACATCTTCCCGTCCCATCATCAAGAGACCGGCCAAGGTAGGACAGCGCGTACCGTCCACGGTGGCCACCAGACCGAGCGCACCATCCAACTCTTCATCTGCCAAAGGCAGGAGAGCGGCATCCCCACCGTAGCGGCGAATGGCTTCCCGGATGCGGTGGCGTTCGAGGGGGTTGAGTACATCCACGGACAGAAAGGGGAACACCACCGACGAAGGATCGGCAAGTCCCATGGCGGATTGACGCTGGATGAATTCGTGAGGGTAGAACGGCACGGCTTCCGGCTTGCCATTGGCCATCAACCGACGACGCTGGAGCAAACCATCCGCAGTGGAGACCAGTTGCCGGGATTT
>JAMOAX010000249.1:0-2747 GCA_039908555.1 Magnetococcus sp. DMHC-8 | reverse complement strand
GCGCAACGACGAGGTGGTGGATCGCATGGTGGGGGCGATCAGGGAATTTGGCTTCCGCATCCCCATCGTTGCCAAGAGCGACGGCACCGTGGTGGACGGCCACCTGCGCCTCAAGGCCGCCCGGCGGCTTGGGTTGGAAGAGGTGCCGGTGGTGTTGGCCGACGATCTCAGCGAGGCACAGATCAAGGCGTTCCGCCTACTTGCCAACCAATCCGCCAGTTGGGCGCAGTGGGATGAGGATCTCCTGCGGGTTGAGTTGGAGGAGTTGCGCACCCTGGATTTTGACTTGGAGATGACCGGCTTTGACCTCTCCGAGATTGACCGTCTCTTGGATGGAGAGGGTGATGGTGATGGCAGTGGTGATACTGGTGGCAGTGATGGCGAAAACAAAATGCCGCCCCCTCCACCAGATCCGGTCAGCCGTCCCGGTGATCTCTGGGTGCTGGGCGAACACCGCCTGCTCTGCGGTGACAGCACCAAGGCCGAGGATGTCATCCGTCTGATGAACGGCGAACGGGCCATTCTGTTTGCGACCGACCCGCCCTATCTGGTGGACTACACCGGTGGCAATCACCCGCCATCCAAGGTCAACCCCACCACCGGCAAAAGGCGTGGTGGCGGCAAGGATTGGACCGACACCTACGGCAAAACCTGGGACGACGCAGACCAGGGTCCAGAGCTTTACCAGGGGTATATGCGGCAGGCCATTGACCATGCCATTGACGACCATGCTGCCTGGTATTGCTGGCATGCCTCAAAACGGCAGGCCATGGTCGAGGCGGTCTGGGAAGAGATGGGTGCCTTCGTCCATCAGACGATTATCTGGAACAAAAACACCTCCATTCTCTCCCGGACCCACTACCTCTGGAAGCATGAGCCCTGCTTTTTCGGCTGGATGCGTGGCAACCGTCCGCCGAGGCTGGAGGGGTCGGACAACTGTACGACTGTCTGGGATATGAAGGGATTGGCTGGCGAAGAACGCCCGGAACACCCGACACCCAAGCCTCTGGAGGCATTCGGTATCCCCATGCGCCAGCATGTGGAAAAGGGTGGGCTTTGCTACGAGCCCTTCTCCGGTGGTGGCAGCCAGATCATGGCCGGGGAGGCCAATCACCGCCGGGTCTATGCCATGGAAATCAGCCCGATTTATGTGGATGTGGCGGTGCAGCGGTTTATCAAGTTTACCGGCAAGATTGCCTACCTGGACGGGTCCGGCGGCAAGACGTTTGAGGAGGTGGCCGCCGAGAGGGGGATTGTGCTGGACGTTTCTGGTGACTCCTGAATCGGCGTTATTGCCGTGCCCGTTTCGAGAATCCGTCGGTCAGGAAGCCGCAGCGATCACAGGAGTGCAGGAGGCGACCCTGTCCATCGTGGCCGTCACGAATGAACTCACCCTCTACTCCGGAACCGTCGCATCCTTGCGGGCCATAAAAGTGATCGCTCAAAGGATGCACCAACCGCCCAAGGGGGTCAGTGTAACTCGTCATTTGGTTTGTCTCGGTGTTCATGGTCGTGTTCCCGTGCTGTTTGGTGGCCGCCGGGGTTTGGTTCCGGCGGCCTGTTTGGGTGTCACTATTCGATCCGGTAGACGCTTTGCCCACTTGCGTTATGCGGCATGCGCACCACGTTCAAGCCCAGCTTCTTTTTGAGTGCGCCAGCCATCGCTCCCCTGACGGTGTTGGCATTCCATTTCGTCAGCTCCGAGATCTGCTCGATGGTGGTCCCCTCCGGCCGCCGCAGCATGGCGATCACCTGGGCCTGTTTGGAATTCTCCCGGGTGCGGTGGGGGGTGGCGGTTGGCGTCTTTTTCTTTTTGGCATCCTCAAGGCCCAGTATGTAGACCTCCATGAGCATGTCCTGGATCCAGTGCCAATTCCGGGGAGTCACCAACTCCAACTCCTCCGGCATATGCTTCCGGGCGATGCGGAGATGCTCCTTGTCGGCCTCCAGGAGGATGCTGGGGTTTTCGGCGTCCGCCAGGGACTGCTCTGCAGCGGTGACATCCTCCTCAAAGTCGCCATCCGCAGGGTCTTCGTCGACATTTGCCTGGGGCAGGTCCGCCGGGTCCATCGGGCAGAAGAGCGACCGGGGCGGATTGTCGTAATCGTCCGGTCCATCCGGCTCTTCGCTGGCTGCGGCCATCTCCGCGTGGTAGGCCGCCGCATCAGCGGGCATGTTGGCATTCCAGTCTGCGGCCCCTTCGTCGGTGCTCAGGTCCAGCGGGCTTTCGGAGGCTGCGGGGGCCTCTTCGTCAACCGGTTGCTCCAGGTTTTCGGTGGCTTCATCGGCAGCCTGCGGCTCCAGGTTTTCGGTGGCTTCGTCGGTATTTTCCTGAACCAGGTCTGCGGTAGCGTCCGGGTTGGCCGTGTCGCGTCCAAGCGGGGTGATGCAGTCGCTGTCGTCGATCATGCCTCCGTTTTTGAGTGCCTTGATCACTTTCTTGGCGGCACCACCCTTGATGTGGTCCGGCAGAGGGTGGATGGAACCATCGGCGCGATTGGCGGCGGTTTCCAGGATGTTTTGTTGTGTGCTGCTCAGGTTGGTCATCTGCGTTACTCCTGTTTGGGTTGTTTTCAATGACTACATGAAGCCATAGATTCCAACCGGTTATCAAGCGCAACGTGATGTTTTATATCTATTTTTTGCAGAGGTGAGCCATGCTGATCAGCCAGTCTGAATGGGCGCGGCGGCAGGGATTTACCCGCCAATACGTTGGCAGGCTGGTGGCCAGGGGGCTGGTTCGACTG
>JAMOAX010000248.1:0-2797 GCA_039908555.1 Magnetococcus sp. DMHC-8 | reverse complement strand
TGGTGTCCCGGGCCATCACCTCGAACTCCTCAATGTGGATCGAGGTGAAGACATCGTCACGCACCAGACGTTCCGAGATCAGGATGGAGTCCTCAAAGTTGTAGCCGTTCCAGGGCATGAAGGCCACCAGGACATTGCGGCCCAGAGCCAACTCGCCCAGATCGGTACTGGAACCGTCGGCGATGATATCCCCCCGGGTCACCCGGTCGCCGGCCCGCACCAGCGGACGCTGGTTGATGCAGGTGTTCTGGTTGGAACGGGCAAACTTAGTCAACTTGTAAATGTCCACCCCGGGCTCCAGGGAACCCGGTTCCTCATCCGCCTTGACGACGATGCGGGAGGCCTCCACCTCCTCCACCACCCCGGAACGCCGACAGACGATGGCCACCCCGGAATCCCGCGCCACCACCGACTCCATGCCGGTGCCCACCAGCGGGGCATCCGTCTGCAGCAAAGGCACCGCCTGCCGCTGCATGTTGGAACCCATCAGGGCCCGGTTGGCATCGTCATTTTCCAGAAAGGGAATGAGGGCCGCCGCCACCGACACAATCTGCTTGGGGGAGACATCCATGTACTGGATACGGTCGGGACTGGAGACGGTAAATTCCAGCATGTGCCGGCACTGCACCAGTTCGCCGGTCAGACGGCCATGCCGGTCCAGTTCGGCGTTCGCCTGGGCGATGATAAAATTTTCCTCCTCAATCGCGGAGAGATAATCCACCCGATCCGTGACCTTGCCATCTTCCACCCGCCGGTAGGGGCTCTCAATGAAACCGAATTCATTGATCTGCGCATAGGTCGACAGGCTGTTGATCAAATCAATGTTGGGACCTTCCGGCGTCTCGATCGGGCAGATGCGCCCGTAATGGGTGGGATGGACGTCCCGCACCTCAAACCCGGCCCGCTCCCGGGTCATCCCCCCCGGCCCCAACGCGGACAAACGTCGCTTGTGGGTGATCTCAGAAAGGGGATTGGTCTGGTCCATGAACTGCGACAACTGGCTGGAACCGAAAAATTCCCGGATGACCGCCGAAAACGGCTTGGAATTCATGATGTCATGGGGCATCAGGCTGTCTGCATCCGCCGAGGACATCCGCTCGCGAATGGCCCGCTCCATGCGGACCAGACCGATGCGCACCTGGTTTTCCAGCAACTCGCCCACCGAACGAACCCGCCGGTTGCCCAGATGGTCAATGTCGTCCACCTTGCCATGCCCATCTTTCAGCTTGAGCAGGATGTCGATGACCCCGAGGATGTCATCCTTGTGCAACACCCGCACGTCCAGGTCACACTGAACCCCCAGACGCTTGTTCAATTTCATCCGCCCGACGGTGGACAGGTCATACCGGTCCGGGTCAAAAAACAGACTCTCAAACAGGGAGGTTGCCGCCTCAACGGTGGGGGGTTCGCCCGGACGCATCATCCGGTAAATGTCGATCAGCGCCTCTTCCACCGTCTGGTTCTTGTCACTGGCCAGGGTGTTGCGCAGATAGGGACCGACTGTGGCATGGTCGATGAACAGGACTTCCAGCTCGTTGATACCCAACTCCTCCAGGCGGGACAGCAGGGCCTCGCTCACCTCGGTGCCCGCCTCAAGCAACTCGCCTGCCGCACCGATCTGCACATCCCTGGCCACAAAACGACCGACCAAATCCTCCGTCGGCACCTGCAACCATTCCAGGCCCAAGGCCTCCAGACGGCGAATGGTCCGCACGGTGACCCGGCCCTTGGCCTTGACCAACTCCTCACCGGTGGTCGGGTCCACAATGGCAAAATTGGGACGGCTGCCCTGCAACCGATCCGCAATCAGCTTTTTCTCCCAAAGGACGCCAACCTTCCGATAATTTTCCACCTCATAAAAACGGCTGAGGATCTCCTCGGGATGCATCCCCATGGCACGCAACAGGGTGGTCACCGGCAACTTGCGCCGCCGGTCAATGCGGGTGAACAAAAAATCCCGTGGATCAAACTCAAAATCCAGCCATGAACCCCGGTACGGAATGATCCGGGCATTGAACAAGAACTTGCCGCTGCTGTGGGTTTTGCCCTTGTCGTGATCAAAAAAGACCCCCGGCGAACGGTGCATCTGCGACACCACCACCCGCTCCGTCCCATTGACGATGAAGGTGCCTGTCGGGGTCATCAGGGGCAAGTCCCCCAGATAAACCTCCTGCTCCTTGATTTCGCGCACCACCTTGGTGCCGGTATCCTCATTCTCCTCCCAGACCACCAGGCGAAACACCACCTTCAGGGGGGCAGAGTAGGTCATCCCCCGCTGCAGGCATTCATCCATTTCATACTTGGGTTCGCCCAGTTGGTAACTGACGTACTCCAGGCTCAAAGTGCCTGCATAGTCCTGGATCGGAAAAACGGAAAGGAAGACACCGTGCAGACCAAAGTCGCTCCGCGCCCCGGTCGCCACACCCTCCTGCAAAAAACGGTCAAAGGATCGCTTCTGGATGGCGATCAGGTCGGGAATGTCAATAATGGTTGGAATTCGGCCAAAATTTTTACGCAGCCGTTTCTTTTCGGTAAAAGTCAGAGCCATCGGAACTCCATCTGTCTGGGTGTGCCGTTCCAGTCGACATATCGTCCTCCCTCACGCGCACCGCACACAACAAACAGACCAACCGGCACAGGGTCTGACCTCCTTGTGCCGGTCGGCTCCAGGCTGCGTGCGGGACATGCGCCGCGATATGTCGACTGGAACGGCACACCCAGACAGATGGAGTTCCGATGGCTCTGACTTTTACCGAAAAGAAACGGCTGCGTAAAAATTTTGGCCGAATTCCAACCA
>JAMOAX010000077.1:0-14583 GCA_039908555.1 Magnetococcus sp. DMHC-8 | reverse complement strand
TTTTATTATTACGGGTCTAGGGGGATTATCCCCCTGGTGGGGTCCAGGGGCAAAGCCCCTGGCGGGTCCAGGGCAGCGCCCTGGGACTTTGCTGTTGCCTTTTGGCGCGCTTTTAAGAGAAGCGTGACGCGGTTTTTGCGTCACGCGCAGCGCGCCCAACAGGCGCCGCCGGCAATCTGGCGATGATCGCTGGTTGGCCTGCGGCGCATGCTGAAAAAGCCGCAGCAAAAACCGGCTGCGGCGTTTTTGAAAGTCAACAGCAACAGCAACAGCAAAGTCCCAGGGCGCTGCCCTGGACCCGCCAGGGGGGTGACCCCCCTGGACCCGCAAACGTTTTTTTTATCATTCCAATCAGGTCGATTGTGCCGCTATACCGGGATGGAAAATTTTTTCAGTCGATAGAGAAAGGTATCCCGGGAGAAGCCCAGCAACCGTGCGGCGTGGCTTTTGTTGCCGCCGGAGCGCGCCAGGGCCTGATCGATCAGGTGGCGTTCCAGTTGCTCAAAGTCAAGCCCCTCCATGGGCAGTGCGAAGAGGTTGTCCAGGGTGGTTGGCGATGCAGCGGCGACGGGTTGGCGCATTTCCCGGGGGAGGTCGGTGGCCAGGACGTTCTGTCCGGCGTGCAGGATGGCCATGCGTTCGCAAAAATTGCGCAGTTCACGAATGTTGCCGGGCCAGGGATGGTTTTTGAGCAGTTGCAGGGCGCAGGGGGCATAGACGGGAGATGCCAGCCCGTTGCCGGCTGCGAAGCGGGCGGCAAAGGCCTGCATCAGCACCGGCAGATCCTCCTTGCGGTGTCGGAGAGGGGGCAGTTCCAGGGGTACGACATTGAGGCGGAAATAGAGGTCTTCCCGGAAGCGACCGGCCCGTACCCAATCGGCCAGGGGCTTGTTGGTGGCGGCGATGACCCGGACGTTGACGTGGGAGACGTGGGGCAGACCGATGGTCTGGCACTCGCCCGATTCCAGCAGGCGCAGCAGCTTGGCCTGGGTTGCCAGGGAGATTTCGGAAATTTCGTCCAGGAAGAGGGTGCCGCCATCGGCCGCCTGCACCCGGCCCAGCTGATGGTGCACTGCGCCGGTGAAGGCCCCCTTGTGGTGGCCGAACAGTTCGGATTCTGCCAGGGTTTCGGGCAGGGCGGCGCAGTTGATGGTGATGTAGGGTCCCTGATGGCGACGGCTGTGCTGATGGATGTGGCGGGCCAACAGCTCTTTGCCCGTGCCGCTTTCGCCGGTAATCAGGACGGTGGCATCCGTGGGAGCCACCAATCCGGCGGCCCGCACCACCGACCGGAACTCCGGTGCACGACCGAGCATGGGACTGCTGTCAGCGATCATTGCGGAATCTCCGTATGGACATGCGTATGCTCCGGTTGGGTGGCGGGAGGGGCGTGCCGGAAACCGACGGCGAGCGCCAGCAGGACGATGCCCACTCCCAACACCTTTTTGATCAGACGGTGGCGTCGGATCGATGACAAATGGCCTGAAAAATAGCTGGCCATGAAAATGCCCGGCAGGGTGCCGACACCGAACGCGGCCATGGCCAGGGCGCCCTTGAGCATGCCCCCCATCAAGGCGGCCCACAGCAGGACGGAGTAGGTCAGCCCGCAGGGAAACCAGCCCCACACCGCACCAAACACCAGGGCCTGGGAGCGGGAGTGCACGGGAAGCAGCCGTTGTGCCAGCGGCTCAATGCCGGTCCAGATGCGTGCCCCCAGGTTTTCCAGCAGGACCATGCCCGGCAACCACCCGGCCACATACAACCCCACCCCGACCAGGATCAGGCTGTTGACGGCGTAGAGCACCCGGGCATGGTACTGGTCGAGATTGAACAGGTTGACCACCGCCTCGCCGAACAGGCCCGCCAGGAAACCCGCCATGGCATAACTCAGGATGCGCCCCGTGTTGTAGGCGAGCAGGTACTCCAGCAAGCGGTAGGGGTCCTGCCTGACCGGGACAGGCAGGCTCACTGTCAGCGCACCCACGATGCCACCGCACATGACCAGACAGTGCAGGGTACTGAACAGGCCGATGACCAGCGGCTCAATATGCAACGATGACATGAAATTCTACCACTCTGATTCCCTGTTTGACAAGACGGATCTTGCGGATCTGTTGTTCAGTAGTGACGGACAAAGTCTTATGGGGTCCAGGGGAGATTATCTCCCCTGGCGGGTCCAGGGCAGCGCCCTGGGACTTTGCCGTTGCCGTTGCTTTTCAAAAGAGCCGCAGCCGCTTTTTGCTGCGGCCTTTTCAGCATGCGCCGCAGGCTGGCTGGCGGGACCCGACGCTCTTCAGCCCGGTCGCCCCATTACGCATGGTCTGGCGGGGGCCGGGTGTCCGGATGATCGGTTGTGGTTGACCGGTTGGCTGGTGGCCTCGCCGGGGCGCCATGGGCGTTGGTTTGGAAAAACGCCATGGTTTGCAGCATGATGTCGGACTGGGCGCTCAACTCTTCTGCCGTGGCGGCCATCTCCTCCGAGGCGCCCGCATTGCTTTGGATCACCTTGTCCAATTGCTGAATGGCCGTATTGATCTGGGCCGTGCCTTGATTTTGCTCCCGGCTGGCCGAGGCGATCTCCTGGACCAGTTCGGCCGTCCTGCGAATGTCCGGCACCAGTTTGTTCATGATGGTTCCGGCCCTCTCCGCCACCGCCACACTGGAGGCGGAGAGTTGCGAAATTTCGCCGGCGGCAATCTGGCTGCGTTCGGCCAGTTTGCGGACTTCGGCAGCCACCACAGCGAAGCCCTTGCCATGCTCGCCGGCCCGGGCCGCCTCGATGGCGGCATTCAGGGCGAGCAGATTGGTTTGCCGGGCAATTTCTTCGATGATGGAAATCTTGCTGGCAATCTCCCGCATGGCCTGCATGGCTTCGTTGACCGATTGACCGCCTTTCTGGGCATCGTCGGCGGCCTGCACGGCGATTTTTTCCGTGGTTTGGGCGTTGTCGGTATTTTTCTGGATGCTGGCAGACATCTCTTCCATGGCAGCGGAGGTCTCTTCAATGGAGGCCGCCTGTTCCGATGCCCCCTGGGCCATGCCCTGGGCGCTGTCGGAGAGCTCCTCACTGCCGTTGGCCACGCTGCCGGCGGTGGCGTTGATATCCTCCACCACCTGACGAAGCCGGGTCACCATGCTGTTCAGGGCCTGAACCAGTCGACCCGCCTCATCCTGTTGCCGCAGGTCCAGGCAGCAATGGGTGAGATCCCCCTTGGCCACCCCTTCGGCCAGTCCCAGCGAGGCCAGAATGGGTCGGGTAATGGAGGGGGGGATGACCAACGCCATCAGGAGCGCCACCAGAATGGCCACCAGCGAGACGGCGATCAGGACGGTGCGAATCTCGGTCGACTGCTTGAGCATCTGTTCCTCTGACAGAATCCCTTCCCGGGTGGTCTGTTCCAGGGTGTGAAAGTGGGTCTTCAGGGTGGCCAGTTGGGTCTGGGTCTCGGCAGAAAAAATGTGCTCCGCATCCTTCTTGCCCTGCAAGTCCTGACGGGCGGTTTCCTGCATCTTTTTCAGTGAATTGCGCACGGCCGCCAGCGCAGACTGCACATCGGTCTGATAGATCTGCCTGGCCGCGGCGAGATCACCCTTCTGCAGGGCGTCCCGTACCTTCTCCCCGGTGGCATGCAGGTGTCGGTGGGCAGGCTCCATATCCTTCATGAGGGCGGCCTGCTGGGGGCTGGACTCCACCATCTTCTTGCCACCATCGCCATAGATGAATTTGCCCATGCCGCACTGGGTGGGGTCCAACTGCACAGTCAGATTTTTTTCTCCAGCCAGAATGGTGGAGAGCATCTTTTCTGACCAGGCCAGGTGATCGGTCTCCTTTTGGGCAAGAAATTCCGGCAGATTGGCATCCGCCCGGATGAACACCTTCTGGATTTTGCGCGCCGATTCATGCAGCAGGCGATGGGGCTCTTCCATGACGGTCAGGGTCTTCTGCAGGGCGGGCAACAGGGTTTCTGCCTGGCGTCGGCCATCACCATGAAACCATTTGCCAAAGGCACACTGGGTATGGTCCAACTGGACACCCAGCTCGGTGGTTTTTTCATCGTTGATGTAGGTGCTCACCCGGTTGACCCAGTTGAGATGGTCGATCTCACGCTGCAAAATTTCGCCACGCAGCTTGTTGCCCTCCACCACCTCCAAACCGTTGGCCACCATCCGGTTGATGCCCAGCAGTGACCAGCCGCTGACCCCGATCATCAATACCAGCACACTGCCAATGCCCACCAGAATCTTCTTGCCGAGGCTTAAGTTTTTCCACGCCATCGCCATCGCTCCCCGCTGTCTGTTGGTGACACCCGACTGGTGCCTCGCATCGCGGACACCACCCCACCCAGCCAGATTACCAGATGCACTTCCTTCCTGTAAAAGGGTTAATCTGTCACGTTTGTCAACATGGACCCTGTACTGCCCCATCCGTGGCAGTGCAGGATCCACATAGTCCTTGCTTGTGGTAAGATTATATATTAGGATAGAGGTTTCGTTACCCGGTTCGCCTGGAGAGACTCTGCCCGTGGAAATCATTCGCACTGCCTGCAATCATCTTATTCTCTACCTGGAAAAACAGTTGAACCGGGTGTTCGGCAACCGGCTGAACCCGTTGTATCATCTGGGTACATTGTCGTTTTTTTTCTTCTGGATCATCCTGGTCTCCGGCGTTTACATCTTCATACCCTTCGAGACCAGCGTGCTGCATGCCTATCAGTCGGTCGAGTACATGACCAACGAACAGTGGTGGCTGGCGGGCATCATGCGCAGCCTGCACCGCTATGCCTCGGATGCAGTGGTGATCACCATCTTTTTCCATCTGGTTCGCGAGTTTTCCCGTGACCGCTACCGGGGGGTACGCTGGTTTTCCTGGTTTACCGGTATTCCCACGTTGTGGCTGGTGGTGCTGCTCGGCATTTCCGGCTACTGGCTGGTCTGGGACATGCTGGCCCAGTATGTGGCGTTGGGTACGGCGGAATTGATCGATTGGCTGCCGCTGATCCCCAGTTCCATGATCCTCAATTTTCTGGATGGTCAGGTCTCCGACCGCTTTTTCACCCTGATGGCCTTTTTGCACCTGCTGGGCATTCCGGTGGCCCTGGTGTTCATGACCTGGACCCATGTCAGTCGCATCAGCCAGGTCAACATCATGCCGCCCCGTGGTCTGGCTATCGGTTCCCTGATTGCCCTGCTGGTGCTCTCCCTGCTCAAGCCGGCGGTCAGCCATGAGGCAGCCGATCTGACCCGGGCGCCGATGACCCTGCACATCGACTGGTTTTACTTGAATATTTATCCTTTCATCGACCGGTTTGGCCCGGGCTGGGCCTGGGCCTTTTCCGGCGGGGTTACGGTGTTGTTCATACTGTTCCCGTGGTTGCCGCCCCGCCGCGATCCCCCACCGGCCCAGGTGGTACTGCCCCAGTGCACCGGTTGCGGCGGGTGTGCCCGGGATTGCCCCTTCGGGGCCGCCTCCATGCAGCCTCGCTCGGATGGGAGGCGCAATACCCCGTTCGAATCGGTGATCGATCCTTCCCTTTGTACCGCCTGCGGCATCTGTCTGGGGGCCTGCACCACCGCCAATCCTTTCCGGCAGGCGGGAGAAACCCTGACCGTCGGCATCGACATGCCCGGTTATACCCTGGATCGGATGCGGCAGGAGACCGACCGTGCCCTGCAGCAGTTGTCCGGCTCCCGGACCGTCCTGATGTTTGGTTGCGAACGGGGGGCCGACCTGACCCGCTTCCCATCCGCAGAGACGGCAGTGGTCACCCTGCCCTGTACCGGCATGATCCATCCGGCCTTTCTGGACTATGCCCTCCGCAAGGGGGCGGCGGGGGTGGTGGTGACCGGTTGCCGGGAGGGGGACTGCTATTACCGGTTGGGCAACCAGTTGGTGGAGGAGCGCCTGGCCGGGCAGCGCGAACCCCATCTTTCCAAACGGGTCGACCGGGAACGCATCCTGGTGGCCTGGGCCGGTCAGGGGGATGAGGCCGAATTGCAACAACAGCTCGATGCGTTCCGACTGACAATACCCGTTAATAAGGCTTGAAATACACCATGAACAGTGCTTTCCGGTATCTTCTGCAGGCCGTTTTTTATACGCTCTTCTGCAGCCTGGTCTACTATTTTTCCACCTCGCCCGCCTACCAGTATCTGGACGCGGACAAGGCAGAGATCCTGGTGGCTTTCAAGCATCCCACCAAGCGGAAGGAGTCGTGTCATCAACGCACCGCCGCAGAACTCCAGCAACTGCCGCCCAATATGCGCCGCGCCCAGGATTGCCCCCGGGAACGGGCCCCTCTGGCCATTCATTTTACCCTGGATGGCACCCCGGTGGCGCACAAGGAGTTTGTCTCTCCCGGCATCCACAAGGACGGAGCCATTTTTGTCTATGCCAAGTTTTTTATCCCGGCCGGTGAACACCGGTTCAAGGTGGAGATGCGGGATTCGGTGCGGGAGGGGTATGACTATGCCCTGGAACAGCAGCTTACCTTCCGGCCCGGGCAGATGCTGGTCGTCAGTTTTGACGAAAACAAGGATGTGTTCACCCTGAAGTAGGCGCAGGCGGGATGGGCAGCAGGGTCTGGATCAACTGGAAAACCCCCACGCTCAGTATCAGGATGATCACGAAAAAGACCAGACTGCGGTGCGGGAAACGTTGCCCACGGGCCCGTTCAAGACGTTCCAGTATCCAGTCGGCGGCAAAATAGAGCAGCACGCCCGCTACGGTGTAATAAACCATTTCCATCGGACTGTCCGGTGTGCCTGGCTGGAAGGTTGACGGGTGTTCAGAGGTCGCGACGGAGCCTACCAAGGTCCCGGCGGGCTTGTCCAGTCTTTATTTTCCGGGAGACAACGGATTTTTTACGCTTGCCGTCCGCCATTTTTTTCTGGACATTTTTGTCCCTCCCGGCTAGTCTCCGGGGGGTGAGGGGCCGCTTTCTTGTGTCGGGCCGTGTTGGTCTGATTGGGTTTTCTGCCATGCCTGGTGTCAAGTCATTCGTCAGTCGGCCACCGTACCGGATCGCGTTGTGGTGTCTGTTCGGTCTGGCTGGTGGGACGACGGCCGTGCTGGCCGATCCGGTCCTGCGGCAGCAGGAGTTGCTGCACCTGTTGCGTCACGATTGCGGTTCCTGTCATGGTCTGCGTCTGCTGGGGGGGGCTGGGTCCGCCTTTGGTGCCCGCCGCGCTGGTGGGCAAATCCCGGGAGCAGCTGGAAAATATCATTCTGTATGGCGTGTCCGGTCAGGCCATGCCCCCCTGGAATGCCATCCTGAGCCGGGAAGAGGTTCGCTGGCTGGTGGACCGTCTGCTGGAAGGAATACCCGAATGAGACATGTGTCGACTGCCCTGTTGCGCCGGTGCGCCCTGCTGGTGCCGGTCCTGATCGGCTGCCTGGTTCTGTTGCCGGGCTGTGCGCCCTTGCGAGGCAGTGGTGATCTGGGGGTGGTCATCGAACGGGCTTCGGGCACCATCCAGGTGGTGGAGACCACCGGTCAGAGTACCCTGGGCAGCATTGCCGGCCTGGGCGATCTCTCCCACGCGACGGCGGTCTTTTCCCGGGATGGCCGGTATGCCTTCGTGTTTGGCCGGGATGGGGGTCTGAGCAAGGTGGACCTGCTGACCCGTCAATTGGTGCGGAGGGTCATCCAGTCAGGCAACAGCATCGGCGGTGCCATCTCCCAGGATGGCCGACTGCTGGCAGTGGGTAATTACACCCCCGGCGGGGTCCGCATTTTTGATGCCGACACCCTGGAGCTGAAACTGGACATCCCGGCGCTGGGTGCGGATGGTCGGCTTTCCAAGGTGGTGGGCCTGGAGGATGCTCCCGGGCAGGCGTTTGTTTTCAGCCTGTTCGAGGCGGGGGAGATCTGGCTGGTGAAACTGGACGATCTGGCCCATCCGCAGATCACCAAATTCACCCAGGCCGGTTCCCAGCCCTATGATGCCCTCATCACGCCGGACGGGCGCTACTATCTGGCGGGCCTGTTCGGTGAGGACGGCATCACGCTGCTGGATTTGTGGCATCCCGAACGGGGCCTGCGCCGGGTACTGCAGGGATACGGTCGGGGGGCGGACAAGTTGCCGGTCTACAAGATGCCCCATCTGGAAGGATGGGCTGTGGCGGGCAACCTGATCTTTCTCCCGGCAGTGGGCCATCACGCGGTGCTGGTGCTGGACGTCAACACCTGGCAGGAGGTGGCCCGCATCCCGGTCCACAGCCAACCGGTCTTTGCCATGGTTCGCCCGGACACGCGGCAGGTGTGGGTCAATTTTGCCTTTCCCGCCAATGACACCTTGCAGATTATCGATGTGGATTCTCTGACCGTGGTCAGGCAGTTGCAGCCCGGCAAGGGTATCATGCACATGGAGTTTACCCCCAAGGGTGAACATGTCTGGATTTCGGTGCGGGATGAAAACCGCCTTGAGGTATACCATACCGAGACTCTGCAGCGGTTGTCCACCCTGCCGGCCGAGGCGCCCAGCGGCATCTTTTTCTCGGCCCGCGGCCACAAGATTGGCCTATGAATTCGCTGACCCCGTTGGATCTGCGGTTGCTCAACGAATTTCAGCACCATTTCCCTCTGGTTCCCGAGCCCTACCGGGTCATGGCGGAGCGGTTGGCGATCCCTGAGGCCGAACTGCTGGAGCGCTTGCAGCGGTTGACAGGCCGGGGAGTAGTCAGCCGGGTGGGGGCTGTCCTGCAGACCGGGCGGGTCGGGGCCAGCACCCTGGCGGCCATGGCGGTGCCGCCGGCCGAGGTGGAACGGGTGGCGACCCTGGTCAACCGCTTTCCCGAGGTCAATCACAACTATGAGCGGGAGCACGCCATCAACCTCTGGTTTGTGGTCACGGCGGACTCCCAGGAGCGGTTGCAGACGGTGGTCGGGCAGATTGCCACCCAGAGCGGCATGGCGGTGTACACCATGCCCATGGTTCGGGCATACCATATCGATCTGGGATTTCCGTTCCAGTGACGCGAGGGAGCCTTCCCATGTCCGCCTTTCTCCTCGACGACCGGGAACAGCGGCTCCTGGCTGCGCTGCAGGCGGGGTTGCCGCTGCTCTCCCGGCCATTCCGGCACCTGGGCGAACGGTTGGGCATGACCGAAGAGGCGGTATTGGTCATGCTGGCGGACCTGCAGCAGCGCGGGGTGATCAAACGCATGGGAGTGATCGTGCGTCACCACGAACTGGGCTATCGGGCCAATGCCATGCTGGTCTGGGATCTGCCGGATGATCGGGTGGATGGACTGGCCGGTCAGTTGATCACCCACGGCATGATCACCCTCTGCTATCAACGGCAACGCTGCCTGCCCCACTGGCCATACAACCTGTACTGCATGATTCACGGCAAGGCCCGTGCCGAGGTGCTGTGCGCCGTGCAGGAAGTGGTGACCTGCTGCGATATGGGCCGTTTTCCCCACCAGATTTTGTTCAGCGTGCGCCGTTTCAAACAGCGCGGCGCCCGTTATTTTGCCGACCAGGCCGACGAGTGGTCCGGCGATTACGCTGACTTGCGCATTGCCCAGTCACTGGGCGGGACAGAGACCCGATGATCCCCCATCCTGACGTCATCAACGTGTTGCAGACGGGTTTTCCCCTTGCCGAACGACCTTTTTTGATCGCAGCCGGCCCGTTGGGTCTGACGGAGGAGTCCCTGATGGCGGCCATCGGGCAGTTGCTGCAGACGGGTCTGTTGAGTCGTTTTGGCCCTCTGTACAATGCCGAGCGGATGGGGGGCGGCTTGACCCTGGCCGCCCTGACCGCACCGGCCGGGTTGTTTGACCAGGTGGCTGCCCAGGTCAATGCCTTTCCGGAAGTGGCCCACAATTATGCCCGGGATCATCTCCTCAACATGTGGTTTGTGGTGGCGACAGAACGCCGGGAGGAGATTGCCCCGCTCCTGGCGGAGATCACCCGGCAGACCGGTTGTCCGGTTTTCAACCTGCCCAAGCTGGCGGAATACCGGTTGGGCTTTCAGGTGCGGTTGGCCGATGGACGGGTCGACACGGTGCCCATGGCAGAGGCAGATGCGGACCCTGCGGGTTACCCGGTCGGCACGCCGCCGGAGCTGCCTGATGCCGTTGACCGTGCCCTGGTGGCGGCAACCCAGGCCGGTCTGCCCCTGGTGCCGCGTCCCTATCATGCAGTGGCCGATCAGGTGGGGGTGACGGCGCAGGTGGTGCTGGATCGGTTGACTCGCATGCTGGCCTGGGGCTGGATTCGACGGTTGGGGGTGGTGCCCAACCACTATGCGCTGGGTCTGCGGGGCAATGGCATGTCGGTCTGGGATTTGCCGGATGACCAGGTGGATGCGTGGGGCATGGTGGTGGGTGGTCTGGGCTTTGTCAGCCACTGCTACCGTCGTCCCAGACAGGGGGATGCGTGGCCGTTCAACCTGTTTGCCATGGTGCACGGTCCGGATCGGGCCAGCGTGGCGGATCGGGTGGCGCTGATCCAGACACGCCTGGGGGACGCCCAGCGGGACCATGCCCTGCTGCACAGCACTCGCATCCTGAAAAAGAGCGGTCTGCGTCTGAAACATTCGGGAGCGTGAATGCTGATGTTGCGAATTTCCCAACTGTTGCGCGGCATCTGCCAGCCTGACGCCCCCCCCGCCCCCCCGGTCGGGCCGGCGCGTCGGAGTGGTCCGGTGGTGGTATGGAACCTGTTGCGACGCTGCAATCTGGCCTGTCGGCACTGTTATTCCGCCTCGGCGGACCGGTCGTTTCAGGGCGAGCTGACCACCGGGGAGATCTATCGCATTCTGGAGGAGTTGCAGGTTTTCGGTGTGCCTGCCCTGATCCTGTCCGGCGGAGAACCCCTCCTGCATCCCGATCTGTACGCCATTGCTGAACGGGCCAAGGCGTTGGGGTTTTACCTGGGCCTTTCCAGCAACGGCACCCTGATGGACGCGCAGCAGGTGGCCCGCATCCGGGCAGTGGGTTTTGACTATGTGGGGGTAAGCCTGGATGGTCTGGAGGCCCATCATGACCGGCATCGCAGCCAGTCGGGGGCCTTCCGTCAGGCGCTGGCGGGGATTCGCCAGTGTCGCCGGCAGGGGGTCAAGGTGGGCATCCGTTTTACCCCCACGGAGGAGAACAGCGCCGATCTGCCCGCGCTGTTTGCCCTCATGGACGAGGAGGGGGTGGACCGCTTTTACCTTTCCCACTGGAACTATGCCGGTCGGGGCAAGACCAATCGTGCCGATGACAGTCGTCATCAGACCACCCGACAGGTGGTGGAGCTCCTGGTGCAGCAGGCCTGGGCGGATGGGCAGGCGGGTCGGGATCGGGAGATGGTCACGGGCAACAATGATGCGGACGGTCCCTTTTTGCTGCGCTGGATCGAGCGGCATCATCCGGAACGGGCCGCACGGGCCAGGGCACTGCTGTTGCGCTGGGGTGGCAACGCCTCCGGGGTGGGGATTGCCAATATTGACAATCGGGGGGTGGTCCATCCCGACATTTTCTGGTGGGATCATGCGCTGGGTTCCCTGCGGGCGCATACCTTTGCGGAAATTTGGCAAAACCCGGCTGACCCGTTGCTGGTCGGGTTGCGACAGCGACCCCGTCCGGTCAAGGGGCGGTGTGCCCGGTGCCGTTATCTGGCCATTTGCGGCGGCAATACCCGGGTGAGGGCCTGGCAGGCGACCGGCGATCCCTGGGGGGAAGATCCGGGTTGTTATCTGGATGATGCGGAAATTGTGGATGAACAAGGGGAGAAGGCGGGATCATGAAACGTTATGGGTTGCTCTTGCTGCTGGGCTGGTGGGGGACCGCTGCGGCGGAGCCCCGACCGGTGGCCGAATTGTACACGCGCTATTGCGCCGAGTGTCATCACCCGGATCGGTTGGGCGGGGTCGGGCCGGCCCTGTTCCCGGACAACCTGAAGCGTCTGAAAAAGGGGGAGGCGGTGGAGGTGATCGGCCAGGGCCGGCCGGCCACCCAGATGCCCGGTTTTGCAGCCCACCTGACGGAAGAGGAGATGGCGGCCCTGGCGGCGTTCATCCAGGCGCCGTTGGCCCGGACCCCGGTCTGGGAGATGGAGCAGATCATGGCCAGCCACGTGGTGCACCGGGCGCCGGCCACCCTGCCGGCCCGGCCGGTCCATCAGGCTGACCCCCTCAATCTGACCCTGGTGGTGGAGTTGGCGGATCACCATGTCACCGTGCTGGACGGGGACCGGCTGGAACCTCTGGCGCGTTTTTCCAGCCGTTTTGCCCTGCATGGCGGGCTCAAGTTTTCCCCCGACGGTCGGTTTGTCTTTCTCTCTTCGCGGGATGGCTGGATCAGCAAGTATGACCTGTACTCTCTGAGCCTGGTGGCCGAGGTGCGGGCAGGACTCAACACCCGCAATCTGGCGGTCTCCGGTGATGGCAAAACGGTGATGGTGGCCAATTATCTGCCCCACTCCCTGGTGGTGCTGGATGCGGAACAGTTGCGACCCGTTCAGCTGATTCCGGTGGTGGCCGAGAAGGGGGCCGAGAGTTCCCGGGTCAGTGCCGTGTTTTCCGCCCCGCCCCGGAACAGTTTTATTGCGGCCCTGAAAGATCTGCCGGAGGTGTGGGAAATTCCCTACAACGACCAGGCGGCCCCCGTCCATCGGGCCGCCGTGCATGATTTCAACACCGCCTCCGGGGAAGTGTTGCCCGTCGATCAGACCTCTTTTCCGGTACGGCGTATTCATGTGGACGATTATCTGGACGATTTTTTCTTTGATATGCCCTATCGTCACCTGGTGGGCACCTCGCGGACCGGCGGGTCCGGCCAGGTGGTGCAGCTGGATATCGGACGCAAGATCAAGGAGATCGCTATTCCAGGCATGCCTCATCTGTCATCGGGTATTCTGTGGGACTATCAGGACACCCAGGTCATGGCGACCCCGAATCTGAAGGAGGGGGTGGTGACGGTGATCGACATGAAGGATTGGGAGGTGATCAAACGCCTGCCGACCGATGGCCCCGGTTTTTTCATGCGCAGCCATGAAAACTCTCCCTATGCCTGGGTGGATGTGTTCAACGGACCCAACAAGGACCGGGTCCATGTCATCGACAAGCAGACCCTGGAAATTGTCAAGACCCTCAGTCCGGCCCCGGGCAGGACCGTCGGCCATGTGGAGTTTACCCGTGATGGCCGTTATGCCTTGTTGAGCATTTGGGAGACGGAGGGTGCCGTGGTGGTGTATGACGGTCGGACCCTGGAGGAGGTCAAACGTCTGCCGATGAAAAAGCCGTCTGGAAAATACAATGTTTACAATAAAATAACCAGATCGTCCGGGACCAGTCATTAGGGACTGCTGGCTCGACCAGGCTGATTTGACAGGCTTTGAAAAATGGCTGCGGGTCCAGGGGGGGCACCCCCCTGGCGGGTCCAGGACGGCGCCCTGGGACTTTGCTGTTGCCGTTGATTTTAAAAAAAGCCGACGCACGGTTTGCGCGTCGGCGTCCTCGACAGGCGCCGCAGGCAATCCATGCGGACCCGGGAGGAGCCGCCCATTCTTGCCGTATCCCTCTTTCTCCGGTTGTCAACCTGCCTTGTTTCCTCTGCACACTGCGTTGCAATTTGATTGACTTGAGAACAAATAAGTGGATAATCTGACCGTTGTCTCGTGCGATGGTCGTCGAAAGGAATCCGGTTGTGGGCTTTTGGTCCGACAAGTATGTTGCGGTGGCGATTGGTGGCGGCATTGCCGCCTACAAGACGCTGGAGCTGTTGCGGTTGCTGCGCGAAGAGGGGGCGCGGGTGGTGGTCATCGCGACGGCGGCGGCCTTGCATTTTGTCACGCCGTTGACCCTGCAGGCGCTGTCCGGTCATGTGGTGCGGAGCGAGTTGTTCACGCCCAGTGAGGCCGACGGCATGGATCATGTGCGTCTGGCCCGGGAGGTGGATCTGCTGATCGTGGCGCCGGCGACGGCCGATCTGTTGGCCCGCATGGCCGGGGGCCATGGGGACGACCTGCTTACCACCCTGTTGCTGGCGCGGACCGGACCGGTATTGCTGGCGCCGGCCATGAACGCTGCCATGTGGGCCCATCCGGCCACGCAGCGCAATGTGGCGCAGTTGCACGCCGATGGTGTTGCCCTGGTCGGGCCGGTATACGGTCCGTTGGCCTGTGGCGAGCAGGGGCAGGGACGCATGGCGGAGGCGGTCCAGGTGGTGGAGGCCGGTCGGCGGTTGCTGTCGCCCAAACCGTGGCGGGGACGCCATCTGTTGATCACGGCGGGCCCCACCCGGGAGGAACTGGACCCGGTTCGTTATCTGTCCAACCATTCCAGTGGCCGCATGGGTTGGGCCATCTGCCATGCTGCCCTGCGGGCCGGGGCATCGGTGACCTTGATTCACGGACCGGTCGCGTTGCCCGTTCCCGATGGGGCGCAGGCGGTGGCCGTGCAATCGGCCCGGGAGATGTATGAGGCCACGCTGCAGGCGTGGGAGGCGGCCATCGGGCAGGCAGGCGGCCTGGCGGCTGCCATATTGACTGCGGCGGTGGCCGATTTTCGTCCGGTCACCCGGCAGGCCACCAAGATCAAGAAGGGGGCGGTATCCCAGGCGCCGGTCCAACTGACCTTGACCCCCAATCC